>DATCKI010000233.1:0-15128 GCA_036562365.1 Bacteroidia bacterium
AGGCCGTAATGTATTCGGTATGATGCCGCACCCTGAAAGAGCTTGGAATAAAGAATTAAATAACGAAGATGGTCTAAAATTATTCGAAAGTATTTTAGCTCAAGTACTAGCGTAAATAATTAACACTATATAGATTTACAAAGCATTTCAAATCGTTGAGATGCCTTTTTTTATTGGGGCAATTTTCAAATTAAATTGCACAAAAATTACGCTAAGGTTTAAATGCCGCCCCCTTCAAGCACATCGTTTCAATTAGGCTTTCCTTTTCCATGTTTGGAAACTATAAGAATAGGCGTGCTTTTCATCGGCCTCATTCTTTGTTTCCTCAACTAATTCCCATTCATTCCAATTCAACTCTGGAAAATAAGTATCTGCTTCTACTTCAGCATGAACTTTAGTAATATACATGGTATTCACAATAGGTAAAGCTTGTTCGTATAAATATGCACCACCAATAATGCATATTTCCTCTTCATTAGAACATAGTTCTAAAGCTTCTTTTAAAGATTTCACTTGCGTAAAACCTTCTACTATTTCATTAAATGTTCTGCTTATAAAAATATTTTGCCTACCTGGTAATGCTCTTCTGTTTAAACTTTCCATAGTATTACGACCCATAATAATAGGTTTACCTAAGGTCTTAGCCTTAAACCATTTTAAGTCGTTTGGCAAGCGCCAAGGCAAATCATTATTTTTCCCAATGGCTCTATTTTCAGCCATTGCAACCACTAGAGAAATCATTATACAGCTACTTGGGCTTTAATATGTGGATGAGGATCGTAATTCAACAATTCGAAATCTTCGTATGTAAAATCAAAGATGTTTTTCACCTCTGGATTTATTTTCATTGTAGGTAGCGGACGTAAATCACGTGAGATTTGCAGTTTTGCTTGTTCTATATGATTCGAGTATAAGTGAGCATCACCTAGCGTATGAACAAATTCCCCAGCTTTTAAGCCACAAACTTGGGCCATCATCATAGTAAGCAAAGCATATGAAGCAATATTAAACGGAACTCCAAGGAAAATATCGGCACTGCGTTGGTAAAGTTGGCAACTTAGTTTGCCTTCAGCAACGTAAAATTGAAAGAAAGCATGACATGGAGGCAAAGCCATAGAATCAACATCGGCTGGATTCCATGCCGTAACGATTAAGCGACGACTATTCGGATTGTTTTTTATTTGATCAACCACATTGGAGATTTGATCAATCACACGGCCATCTGGGGCATGCCAGCTACGCCATTGATAACCGTACACCGGACCAAGATTACCGTTTTCGTCGGCCCATTCGTCCCAAATACTTACGCCATTATCTTTCAAATATTTAATATTTGTATCTCCTTTCAGGAACCAAAGAAGTTCGTGAATAATAGAACGAAGGTGTACTTTTTTAGTGGTAACCACTGGGAACCCTTCTTCCAAATTAAAGCGCATTTGATGACCAAAAACGCTGTAAGTTCCAGTTCCTGTGCGGTCTCCTTTATAGACACCTTTATCTAATACCGTTTTAATTAAATCGTGATACTGACGCATGAAACAAAAATAGTGTATTGTCTTCTTTAAAGACGTTAAATTGCAAAGAAGATATCAAGATTTTACCCACAACCACAAAAAAAAAATCCCATCCAACGAGTTGAATGGGAATTAAAAACTTTCTAAAAATCTTAGTTAATCAAGATATTTTTAAACTCACCGCTAATATTTTTTACTTGCGGAACAGCATTTGCAGCACTCACATTAAAATTACCACTTAAACGGTTATTCGAGTATGAAGTGATATTAATGCTACCACCTGTACCTACATAAATATCTTGAGCATTGGTAACATCTGGAGTGAAAACAAATGGTTGAATATTTCCACTATAAGGATCTGTTGTATAAGTACCAACGGTAATACCATTTGGACTTAAAACGATAGATGTTTTACCTGAGGTTCCAGTAATAACTACACGGTTTTGAACTTTTGCTGCAACCTGTCCAGTCGCAACCCAAGTAGTACCATCAATTGTAGCAGTCATGGTCCCAATTAACTCTTCTTTAGTACAACCAGTCCATGCTAACATGCTAGACATGATGACACCTAATACAAGTACTTTCTTTTTCATTGTTTGTTATTTTAATTCTATAGTTTGTTCTGATGTAAATTGTTTATCGATATAAACCTCCATAATATATTTCCCTTTATCCAATTCCACGTCCAAGTCAACCGCAATGCAAACTTCAGTATTCTCACCTTGGAATGTAAACTCTTCTTTTGCAGAATAATTAATCATTCCATTATTGGTTTCAAAAAACTCACTTCTTTGTGTTTTTATGATACTTCCACCTGGTTTCTTAATCACCAAATACGCAATTCTATCTCCCTTCTCTGCTAATTTATTCCTGAATATAGTAAAGCAACATTCTAATTTATTTACTTTTCCAGCTTTTGCAATTTCCTTTTCTTTTCCTTTTTTGCTTACAAAGTAAGACTTACAATTAATAGCCGAAATTTGAAGCACGGCTCCCGTTTCAACTTTAGTATTCAATTCTTGCTTCTCACTTTGTAATACCTGATTCTTAGCCTCTAAGGTGCGCATATCGCTCTTATACCGCTCTAGTTGCTTCTGATAATCAAGCTCTTTCGACTCAAAATTAGATATTTTTTGCTGATAATTAGCAAGCTCTTCTTTTAACTTTTTAACCTCGTTCTTGTAATATGAAATATTTTCGCCTCCAGTCGATTTTAAATTTACCTTCAAATTCTCAAGTTGGCTCAATACGTTTTCAGCATCTAAATTGTGTCTATCTTGCTGAATTCTTATTTCATTCTTCAATTCCTCAATTTCATTATTCAGACTATCCTTTTGGAAATTCTGCTTCATTATTATAGTCTCTTTCTCTATAATACTTTTATTTAACTCTACATATTGCCAACCTAAAAACACCGCTGCAAGTAGCAATATAATTGCTAATAAGCCTAATAAAACTAAGCTAATGTTTAATAATCTGTTTGAACCTGATGACTCCGACATGTATTTCTTATTCTATTTTAAATTAATCAATTGCTGGTAACAAAATTATAAAACATGTACCATTTTTTAGATCACTTTCAAAGGTAATGGTACCCTGCATATTCTCAACCATGTTTCTTACCATCGCTAAACCTAATCCACTTCCCGTCGATTTTGTCGTAAAGTTTGGTTTAAATATGCTCGATTTCATCTCTTCCGATATACCTGGACCATTGTCTTTTACTATAAATTCCCAATATGCATCTTTACGATTTACTATTACTTCTATTAATCCTGGATTGCTCTCGCCTATAGCCTGACAAGCATTCTTAATAAGGTTATTAAATATACGAATTACTAAATCTTTATCCGCTTTTACCAATACTTTATCTACCGAATACGTTGATTTTACAGTAATATTTGGCATAAAAGAATTGAAGACCGCAACTACCGACTTTATTACCGGTATCATATCAATCTCCTCTAACATTACTTTGTCTAACTTCGCAAAATTACTGAAGTCAGACGCTATTTGTGCCATAGTATCAATCTGCTCTAAAGTACTCTTCGTAAATTGTTTAATCCGCTCATCAAAATCATCCCTACCATCAAAATAGGCACGCTCTAACATCTGCACATTTAACTTTAGTGGTGTAAGCGGATTTTTTATCTCGTGTGCAACTTGTTTTGCCATCTCTCGCCAGGCCTTCTCTCGCTCCGACTTAGCCAAAAGCTCTGCACTAGCCTCTAAATCGGCTATGGCAATGTTATACGCTTTTACTAATGCAGCAATCTCGTCTGTACCCTTGTATTCAATTGGCTCAAATCCTTTTCCTAATCTCAATCCTATTATCTTAGACCTCAGCTCTTCTAATGGCTTAACTATGCGGTTCGATGCTATTAATACCGCAATTAATACTAATGTTATGAATATGGTAAAATATCTAACTACCCTATTCGTAGAATAGGAAATATCTGCCTCCTTCTTCGCATTCTCCGAAAAATATGGCACTTGCAAATATCCCTCTATCTTTAAATCTGTATTCTGAATCGGAAAATAAGCCGAAATAAAATTTATCTCTCCTATACTCTCATTTAAATAATATACCGACCTAATTCCCTTCAATAAATTCTTATATGCACTCGGTTCAAGAAAATAATTCCTAAACTGTTCCCTGAAAATTTCAGGTCGTGATGAATATACTAATTTACCCTGGGCGTTATAATAATTCACTTCAACATTATGCAAAAGCGATAAACGACGGAATATATCTGATGGATCAGTGTATGCATTCGCCCTTCCATCCGATATCCCATAATAATATGTCTCGAAATTCTCCTTTAATTTCTCCCCTTTATCGGTAATAGTCTTTATATCGAAATTATTAAACTCGTTACGGGTAAACTTTATAAAGTTTATCAATAACATCAAGAATGAGAACGACATCGTTGTAATAACAAACATACGGAATGTACTTCCCATCGAAACTTGATGCTTGGTCCCAGAAAACATCGATGATAAACTTCTTAATGTCACTATAATTATCAAGAACATCAAGAAGAGTATACAAACCGTATTTACGTATGATAGAAATTCATCATTAATATCTACTATCAATACGGCTTCTTTTCCATCGGCTAAATAATATACATGATCATCAACTTCACTAATTAAATTCGCCAAGTTTTCCTCGTTCAAATAGGCAGGTAATAATGCCGAACCCGACTTATCGGTCAATCTTCCATTTATATACTTACCCGTTTGGAAACCTTGTTGTAATATCTCTAGATAATACGGACGCTTAATAAGGAATTCTGGAAGTCCAGACTGCCCTAAATACTTCTTAGTTTCGAAAAGTAGATAAAGCACATCTTCCATATCTTCACTTCGTCCCTTTAACGGAATACGCCCAATAAATTGCCAATAATTCGAGTCAGAATTTAAGTAGTTAAATGCTCCCGTATCAAACATTATTCCACCTGCTAAGCGGGAGTCAAAATTGTGGTATAACTCTCTTTCAGCAGAATCTAATAATGCGCTAGGCTTGGATTTATAATAGGTTTTAATACCATAATTGACCCAATAATTATTGAAGTGCTGACTCACAGCAAGGTTTATCAAATCTTCATCATTCCCGTCCGATTTTATTAGCATTTCCTTCAGGACTGTATCAGCTTGGAAAGATTTTACAGATTTAATAAAGAAATAAGTGGCCACTGGATCTGACTGATTTATTACTTTCTCAGCATAATACTGAGCTTCCATTTTTCGTTTTTCTAGTGTAGCATGAACCAATAAGAACCCTACAAAAAGCGAACAAGAAGCTGAATATAGAATTAAAAAAAAGTCGGGAAAGGCTTTTAAGCGTTTACTATAGTAACGCTTTAAATAAAACCCTATACCAAAACAAAATGCAGCAAATGCAATTAAATGCCATATCGGAGCCTGAATAATTATAACTCCTATGATAAATGCTCCTGCCCTTCCAATATTAAATAAGGTCCAATTACCATCGTGCCTACAAATGAAAAAATAGGTACCAATGGCAAAAATCATATACCCAATTACCGCAAATAATATAATTCCTATACCGGCTAAACTATCTATATTGAACGAAGTAATGAAGTTAAAATCTAGATCAAGTGTAGAGTTTTTAATTAAATCGTCTGGTATTAATAATAAAGGAAATGCAGCTGTTATTTCAATAATTCCAAATAAAACATATACCCATTGCGAGTTGACAAAATATGGTCTGTATTGTCTTCCCACAAAGTTCATTAAGTATAAAATGAACATAATTGACCATAAGTCGAAGGTCAACATCCAGTTAAAATAATCTCCTAACGACGGGAATAACTCACCACTGGCATATAATCGAGAATCGAATAAACCTATACCATAATTCTTACCACTTAAGTTTACCGTTGCTTCTAAATACAGATAAATGATTGAAAGCAACACCATACAAAGCGTATATATACCTTGGGTTTTAGGGGTTTTAAAATATCCTTGGAAGGCAAATGCTATTAAAAAAAACATATAGCCCGCTAATCCTAAAAGGAAATTCTCCCATTTCCTATTCCCCTTGGTTAGCTCTTTGGGCATATAAATTTTTGCCCATACCTCACCATTCTCGCTGGTTAATGGATATGTAGCTCCATACTCGCTATGAAAATTTAAGTCTACAATCTCAACCTCATCTGGTATATGATTCTCAAACTCAAATTCAAAATGACTTGGTTCAGAAGGCATTGCTGTATTCTTCTGAAACTCCGTTAACATTACTATTTTATAATTGTCAACAGTCTTCGATAAACTGGTATAAATTGCCCGCTTTTTAAATACTATTAAATTCGTATAGGTATTGTAAACGTAATTACCTTCAACCGAAACCTGACTCGTATTCCAATAAATTAAACTGTCATTTTCGTATATAAATAATGCTGTATTATGCTTTTCGTATAAATCTGTCCAATAACTATCTAAATAAACCTTATCTCTCTCTTCTTGTAAAGAAGGTATTAATTCAGATACAACTTTAGGAACTAAAGACTCCTGAAATGCTGATTGCGAATGAAACAATTCTATTATCCTACCCTTAACTTCTTCAGGAGAAAAAAACCTATTGTTTAATATCTTGAAAACGGTAAGGATAACTAGCGATAAGAGGAATACTCCAATTGCAACATGTCGCCTAGTTATATTTTTAAATAGATTCTTCATTAATCAAATTTAAGGGCAGAATTATATTCAATGTCAAATTCTTGCTGATACAATTTATATTGAGACTCTGAATATCCTAAAATTTTCAAGAAAAATAAATTATTTTTTTCTCTATGCGAATGAATTTCTGGTCTATAAAAATATAACATCGATGCCCTTCTCACATAAAAATCAGCAGGCTTCATTACCCATTCTTTCTCTACCACATATTTTAATTCTGCTAATTCAAGCGGATTTTCTAATGTTCTATCTTCGTTATATAACTGATATGCAATTGAAATTATCTCTTCAGTTTCTCTTCCATATCGGTTCACTAATCGCTCTATATACTCTGCTTCATGTGGAATTTGAGAACACTCATCCTTCTTCATGCCTATAAATTTATTTATAGCGCAAGGAATATCTCCTCCAGATAAAACAACATGTTCAGTATCTTTATTATTAGAGTTCAATCCTGCTATTTCTATCGCTTTTTGTACCGACCTTTCAGCCATTTTTCTATAACCGGTTAGCTTTCCTCCCGCTATTGTTATTAAATCATTTTCAGCAACAAATAGCTCATCTTTTCTTGATAATTCTGTGCTTGGTTTTCCCTCTTCGTATAATAATGGTCTTACTCCCGACCACGAACTTTGTATATCTTCCATTTTTAAGTGAACGCCTTCAAAAACAGCGTTAACTGCATCTAAAAGATAATTTACGTCATCTTGAGTTACATTGGGAGCGTCGGCATTTTCGAAAAAAGTATCTGTAGTTCCAATATAAGTAGTTTTATCACGAGGAATTATAAAAATCATTCGGCCTTTATTCTGCAAAACATCCACATAACAAGCTTGTTTAACAGGTAATTTAGCCCTATCAACCACCAAATGTACTCCTTTTGAAAGCACTAATTTTTTATTACTAATCGCATTTGCCGATTTACGAACTTCATCGACCCATGGGCCAGCGGCATTTATAACCACTTTTGCTTTTATTTCGAAAGCATTTGAATCAATTGAATCAAAAACTTTAAAGCCGCGTACCTTTTCGTTTTGGTATATAGGTTCAAAGGCCTTACAATAATTTAAAATTTCGGCCCCATTTGCACGTGCAGTTTTCAAAATTTCTATGGTCAATCGAGCATCGTCAGTACGGTATTCATGATAAACGGCTGCCCCTTTAAGTATCTCTTTTTTTAGGAGAGGTTCAGTATTTTCAGCTTGAACTTTGCTAAGCATTATACGTCTTTCTTTAGCAGGTACACCAGCCAAAAAATCGTAAAACCATACTCCAAAAGAGACCGCCAATTTCGACATAGACCCATTCTTCAGGACAGGCAACATCATAGGTTCAGCTTTTACCAAATGTGGAGCATTTTTAAAGGCAATAGCACGTTCGGTACCTGTTTCTCGCACTAAACCAAACTCCAAATTCTTAAGGTACCGCAAACCTCCATGAATAAGCTTGGTCGACTTACTCGAGGTCCCCGACGCAAAGTCATTCATCTCTACTAAAGCAACTTTTAATCCTTTCACAGAAGCATCTAAAGCGATACCGGCACCGGTTATACCGCCACCAATAATAAGTATATCGTATTCGATTTCTTGAAAGCGTTGGATCTGTTTTGAGCGAATTAGAGAAGCAGTTACCACAAAAACTATTGTTAAAATTAGGATTACAGGTAATTAAAATACTACCTTTGCCAAAGTTAAGAGAAAAAAATGAGTACTACTATATTAGCTACATTAGGTTTAACTTTAGCAATTATGGCAATCGCTTTTGCAGGAATTGCAGTTAAGATTATTTTCAAGAAAAACGGAAAATTTTCAGGTACTTGCGCTAGTCAGAATCCTGCTCTTAATACGGAAGGCGAAGTATGTGGTTTATGCGGAGCAAAGCCATCAGAACAGTGCGCCAATCCATCAAAGTAGGCCTGAATCTCTAAAGCTAAAATACCTATCTCCCGTCACTATTAAGTGATCGAGCAAAGATATTTCCATAATACTTGCTGCATTTTTTATTTTTTGCGTAAGGTCTATATCAGATTTACTCGGATTTAAATTTCCACTTGGGTGGTTATGTGCCACAATAATTCCACTAGCACTTATCAAAATAGCCTCTTTCAAAATCAATTTTACGTCCACAATAGTTCCGGTAAGTCCGCCAGAAGAGTGAGCTTTAATCTCGAGGACTTTATTCGCTCTATTTAGAAACATTACCACAAATTGTTCATGAGGGCTATCAGCTATCATGGGGGCTAGACATTCGTATGCATCGTCGGAACTTGAGATAGTGTTTCTTTCTAAGGCTTCAGCCATACGGCGTCGGTTTCCAAGTTCTAGGGCCGAAATTAAGACTATGGCCTTTTTCTCGCCCATGCCTTTAATTTTTTTGAGCTTTTCCAGTTCAAGGCGCGACAATTCAATCAAATTATTGTTGGCCAACTGTAGGACATTTTTAGCGAGCTGAATCGCACTAATTCCCTTCGTTCCTGTATTAAATAGGATAGCGAGCAGCTCTGCATCGGTAAGTGCATGCCTACCTTTACTAATTAACTTTTCTCTTGGACGCTCCTCTACGAGCCAGTTTCGGATTGGTTGATCAGAATTATAATGCATAAAAAAAAGCCTGTCGATGGTACGACAGGCTCTTAATTTATTTAATTAAATTCTTGCTTAGTTCAAACCAGCAACAAATTTAGTAAGCTTGCTTTTTAAGTTAGCAGCTTTATTGCTGTGAATAATATTACGTTTAGCCAATTTATCAACCATTGAAACTACAGTGTTCAATTGACCTTCTGCTTCTTTTTTAGAAGTAGCAGACTTTAAACGCTTGATAAAAGTACGAGTCGTTTTATGTTGATAACGATTACGAGCTCTTTTAGCGGCGTTAGAACGAGTTCTTTTGATAGCTGACTTATGATTTGCCATAATTTTTTCTTTCTTTTTCAGTACTCTCGTACTGGTTAAATTTTGGTAGCCCATAGGGGAATCGAACCCCTCTTTCCAGAATGAAAATCTGGCGTCCTAACCGATAGACGAATGGGCCATGTCTGACGTTTTCGGGCTGCAAATATACGGCCACTTTTTGAATTCCCAAATACTTTGCAAAAAAAAATGCAATTTTTTCGCAAACCCTTGATTTTTAAAAGGAAAAATTTTTTGGTCAATTCTAATTTTCGCCGTTCCTTTGTCATAATGCAAGACAATAAAGATACTATTTACGGAATATATCCAATCCTTGAAGCCCTTAAAGCTGGCGAAAAACCTGAAAAACTCCTCATTAAGAAAGGTTTATCAGGATATAATGTTGCCGAAATCCTCAAAATCTGTAAGGAAAATGATGTAGTGGTTCAGGAAGTTCCAGTCGAAAAACTGGATCGTACCGTCCGTGGCAATCATCAAGGGATAGTCGCTTTCCTTAGTCCTATCGAACTTTTAAAAGCTGAAGAATGTATCGATGCTATCCTTCGCGAATGCAACGATCCTATGATTCTTGTCCTAGACAGAGTAACCGATGTTCGTAACTTCGGGGCTCTTTGTCGTACCGCCGAATGTGCCGGTTTTAAAGCGGTTATTGTTCCAGCTAAAGGTGCTGCCCGTATCGGTGCCGACGCCGTTAAATCTAGCGCTGGTGCTATGAACCTTATTAAAATTGCTCGTAGCTCACACTTACGTAATACGCTTAAATATTTAGGCGATAAAGGTTTCGACGTTATCGCTTGTAGCGAAAAAACAGAAGATAGTCTGTTCGACCTTAAAAACTCAGATAAAATGGCTCTGGTGCTAGGGTCTGAAGAAAATGGTATCGCTCCCGAAAACCTTAAATTCTGCACGAGCCGTGCCAAAATCCCAATGTTTGGCAAAATCGGTTCTCTTAACGTTGCCGCAGCAGGTGCTATTGCTATGTACGAAATGGTTAGAGTTAGAAATTCTAAATAATTTCATCCCTCTTATCTCTATTATAAATTTTTATCCCATAATAAAACCTGACTCTTCTGAGCCAGGTTTTATCTTTTTATTTCGTCTCTTCTAAGCAATCTTAGGATTACGCTTTATGCTTAATACTGCCACCCTATTACTCAATACCATCGATTTAGTTGTACTTGAATCTATTAATTTCTCTAACCAATTTCTACGCGTATAGAACATTATAAGCATGTCCGGATTATAATCACGTACATATTTATCCATCCCGCCTGTTATATCATTCTCCTTTTCTGTTGTTATTAATCTCCAATTAAATTCTATTCCAGTCTTTTCTTTCAAACTTGTAATCAATTCTTCTGTATCAAATGTTGCTAATGGAACTTTTTCTGGAAATACCGGACGAATATGAACCAAATCCATCTTATCACTAATTCTCTTCAATAAATCAGCATTGCTTATTATATCCTTCTCTATACTTACTAAATCTGTCCCTAAACCTATTGTATTCCAGTCATTTTTTAAATATTCCGAGGGAATTGTAATAACAGGAACTTCTGCCTTGTCTAATACCGCTGTAGTTGTTGAACCAAATAATTTAGTAGCTACATTCGATTCCCCTTTATTTCCCATTAAAATCAAATCAGCACCCCATTCATTAGCCGCATTCACTATCCCATCCGAACTTTTTGCACTGTTTTCTACCAAATACGTTTCATTAAACTCCCTGTTTATTTTGTATCGAGATTTTATCTCATCTACAAATTGCTTTAAATCATCTTTACGCTTAGCAATATGTTGTGCCGAACTTTCTACAGGCACTCCATAGGTTAATGATCCCGTCGGAGTCAATACTTTCGATACGTATACAAATCCAAGCTTCACTTCTCTTGACTGAGACCAAATTATTGCTTGCTCTGCAGCATGTGTACTATTCCCCGAGAAATCTAATGCAACAAGTATTTTCATAAGGCTTTCTATTTTACAATTTTATCTATAGTTTTATAGGTAACTGGATGATACCCTCTACGAGCTTTACCATATATTTCTTTCGCCATTTCTACACTCGATTCTTTACTCATCATTGCTACAAATAATGGCTCTACAAATTTTCTACGTCCAACACTCGTTAAAAATTTCTCTAAAGCTGGATACGCACTCGCATACCCTTGCTTTACTGAATGCATTAACCATACAAATAAGATCTCGTTATTTCCTGCATTCGTAAACTTATATTCATCATCTAATGCAGCCATTAATGCTGGCGACATTTTTTCCTCTGGCAATACTCTCAAGAAATATGTCCATTCATGTGATGTCCAATCCTTCGTTTCCTCTGCATCTGGCATCTTTAAATTTACCGCATTTTCTGCAGCTAAACGAACTTTTTCAAATCTATCTGAATTCGGAATTACCGCATTCTCTGGTAATCCGGCCTCATAAATCCACTGCTCTGGATTTACTTTTTTGTATTCTTCTGAGTCTTTCGCCATTAATTCACTTTGTAAAAAAGCTAAAAACTCTTCGGTATTTGCTCCTTTAAAGCCTTTTTCGCTGAACCATTTCTTTACAAATGGATCAAATTTCTCACGTCCAACCGCATTTTCTATTGTAACCAATAACAAATATCCTTTTTCGTATGCAATATCTGTCATACCATCATCCGGATCTCTATCGTCTAATTCCAATTTTAACTTGGTATCATGCGCATGATCATCGGCATACATATCTTCCATGGTGCCTTGTAAATCTTTATATCCTAATACGGCAAGCATATCGGCATACGATTTACCCATTAATTCTTCCATGATACGACGCTCTAAATACACTGTAAATCCTTCGTTCAACCAGAAATCATTCCACGTTTTATTGGTCACCAAATTTCCGCTCCAACTGTGTGCTAATTCGTGCGCCACTAACGAAACTAATGATCTATCTCCAGCAATAATTGTTGGTGTCGCAAATGTTAAACATGGATTTTCCATACCTCCAAATGGAAAACTTGGTGGCAAAACCAATAAATCGAAGCGTCCCCAATCGTACGGACCATACAATTTTTCTGCCGTTTCGAGCATTTTATGTGTATCCACAAACTCGTATTTAGCCGCTTCAATCATAGATGGCTCTGCATAAACACCTGTTTTCTCATCGTATTTGTGGAATGCTAATTCGCCCACCGATAAGGCCATTAAATAAGCCGGAATCGGTTTAGCTTGCTTGTGCTCATAAATGCCATCGGCCGAAATTTCTTGCGGATTCTCAGCACTCATTACCGACATTAATCCTTCTGGAACCTTAATTTTAGCATTATACGTAAAACGTATTCCCGGACTATCCTGAATCGGGATCCATGTTCTACAAAGTATTGCCTGCGACTGAGTATACAAGAAAGGATGTTTACCTCCTTTAGTTTGTTCTGGTTGCATCCACTGCAATGCAGCTGCATCACTCGATGTTTCGTAGTATATACGAACTTTTTTAGTGCCCTCTTTAATTTTAACCACTAAGGGCGCTCCTAAAAATTCGTCTGGAATTCCTGTACTAAAAATGGCAGGCGTAGTGTCTTCGTCAAGAGTAATTTTCGAGATAATTAAGTCTTTCGTATCAAAGATAATTTCTTTAGCATTCGCACTTTTTTCGATATCGAATTCAGCAAATCCAAATAAACGTTGCTTTTCAAAATCAACGGCAATATCTAAGTTCAAATGCTTAATAACCGCGTCCTTTGGTTGACTATATGAATGAGGGTCGTTCGAATATTCGTAATTACTATTTTCCATATCCTTCTTTATAGAGCCACATTGCGTTGCAAGCAAAGTACTTGTAACAATGGCAAGATAAATTCCTGTTTTCTTCATTAGCTTTAACTAAATACAGCTCAAAACTAGTGAAAAAACTGACGGAAAAATATGATTTATGTTATTAAAATATGATGAATTTCATTTTCAAAGTATCCAATTATAAAATGGAACTATTTTTTTAATTAAAAAACTAGTATACTTTGTATTAGCTAAATGGGCATGGAGTTTAATATTTTTTCTCTTCTGGATCTAAGATTTTGCGATGGTATCCATGCTTAACAGTAGGGTATCCTGCCCAAAAAACATATAACTAGCTATGTTCATCGTCAATTCTAACCTGCAACAGAATTAAGCAATTATTTATTTAACCGCAAGGGCGCTAGGAACGCAAAGTTTCATTTACTAGCAGTTTTTTAAGGGCGCTGGACATCTTTCGATGTCGGGCGAAGAGCGCGGGGCTGTGTGTATTACTAAATCCATGGATTAACGATAGTACATTTGAAATTATTCCGACCACCCCGGCCTTTGGCCACCCCTCCTTCATAAGGAGGGGAGTTTTACCTGCTCCGTAAATTAATTTAACTGAAATTGTGTGATTATCCATCGCATGCAATTTAAATTAAAACTCAGTTCCAATGCGTTGAAAAAATTTAGGTCGAAGTCAAAATTATTTTCGGTGCATACACTAACTCCTCCCATGTCAAGGGGAGGTGGTCTAAGACCGGAAGGGTTATCCTCCATAAGTTTTATGACCCGTCCTAAAAAAAGTTTACAGGTTTAATCCTTCGTGTATTTTAACCTGCAACAGAAATTATTAAATGATTTTATTTAACCGCAAAGACGCTAGGAACGCAATGTTTCATTTACTAGCAGTTTTTTAAGGGCGCAGGACATCTTTCGATGTCGGGCGAAGAGCGCGGGGCTGTGTGTATTACTAAATCCATGGATTAACGATAGTACATTCGAAGTTATTCCAACCACCCCGGCCTTTGGCCACCCCTCCTTCATAAGGAGGGGAGTTTTACATGCTCCGTAAATAATTTGAACTCAATTTGTGTGATTATCCATCGCATGCAATTTAAATTAAAACTCAGCTCCAATGCGTTGAAATAATTTAGGTCGAAGTCAAAATTATTTTCGGTGCATACACTAACTCCTCCCATGCCAAGGGGAGGTGGTCGAAGACCGGAGGGGTTTGCCTCTATCCCTTTTATAAATAAATATTTAATTAAACGCAAGGGCGCTAGGAACGCAATGTTTCATTTACTAAGCAGTTTTTTAAGGGCGCAGGACATCTTTCGATGTCGGGCGAAGATCGCGGAAGTTTGTGTACTACTATATGTACTAAAAACGATAGTACCTTCTTAGTTATTCCAACCACCCCGGCCTTTGGCCACCCCTCCTTCATAAGGAGGGGAGTTTTACCTGCCCCGTAAATAATTTGAACTCAATTTGTGTGATTATCCATCGCATGCAATTTAAATTAAAACTCAGTTCCAATGCGTTGAAAAAATTTAGGTCGAAGTCAAATTTATTTTCGGTGCACACACTAACTCCTCCCCAACCAAGGGGAGGTGGTCGAAGACCGGAGGGGTTAATTGTAGTATTTAAAAGTGAAAGTCCAGATTAATTTATATATGTATAATATTTGTGCAGCAACCACCCCGGCCTTTGGCCACCCCTCCTTCATAAGGAGGGGA
>DATCKI010000004.1:0-2927 GCA_036562365.1 Bacteroidia bacterium
ATTTGACACTCGGAAAGCAGCTTTAAAAGAGCAATTACCACTCTACACCAATCCGTACCGGGCAACTATAAATTTTTGGCAAACCCAGCCATTAAACCAATGGCCAGGGAATAAAAATTGGGCTAAAAAAAAGCAACGCCATATACCCGACGATTTTGATGATAATGTTTATGCACGAATGTTGTATACAGATGAGGAAGCGGATAAATTACTTTGTAATTTATTAGAGAAAAAGCGTAATGGTTCAGATTATTGGGCGAAGAATCTTCCCGACTCACTGCGTAAACAAGAGGTATATAATACGTGGATTGGCAAAAAAATGCCAAAAGAAATTGACATAGTGGTATTGAGTAATATATTACTATACAAAAGAAACAAGAATATAAGCAGAACCGACAGTTTAAGTTTAGACTACATAGCACGGACATATAAAAGTGCCAAAAAATGGCAAAATGGCAAAATTTTATCACCACAATATGCACGCTATAGTACTGTTTTATATCATCTTACACGATTAAAATTAGTCTACCCTAAATGGGAAGTAAGTACAGAGGAATTATTGGATGAATTAAAGAGTATAGACACCGTGGGGATGGATCTAATAGAGCAAGTAGTAATTGCAAATTCAATAATGAAATTAGGGGGAGCTAGAGAAGTCCAAACTGGCAAATGGAAAGAAAAATCAGATTATGCATTCTTTTACGCCAACGCTGGATCAGTATTTGCTAAGCCATTAAATAAGATCATATCATCAATCCCAAGGTATTTCATGCCCTATTATTGTGAGGGATTAAATTATTTCCTATTGTGGGAATATAGCCATTTAAAAACGAAAAAAGGACTCTAAAAAGAGTCCTTAAAATATTTACGGCCAAACAACCAAAACCAAAAACGAACCAAAAATTGACCGCAAAAAAAGTAAAAATCGTAATTACCAATTTTGAAATTGGAGTGCAAAGGTACGGTTAATTTTTGGGCTAATCAAGAATATAAAAAAAAATCCTCCAAATATTTAACTTGGAGGATTTTGAAATTGTGTATCAACTAATTAGAAAGGATACGCGTTGGTATCGATGGCTTTTTGAGCGATGATACGACGTGCTTCTTTCACGTTGAAAGGTTCAGTTTTAGTGAAGCGTTTGATACCCATAAGCATCATACGTTGCTCATCACCTTCTGCGAAAGAGTTAATAGCATTTTTACCTTTAACTGCGATTAGATCTGCAGCGTCGTTGAATAATACTTTAACGATTTGAATAAGCTCTTTACAAGCTTCTTCGCCACGTTCAGCGATTAATTTTTCAACGCGTAATAAGGTAGATTCAGCTACATAAGTTTCTATAGCCATATCAGCAATATCCATAAGGATTTCTTGTTCTTTGCCTAATGATTGCATTAATTTTTGAACTGCACCACCAGCAACAAGTAATATAGCTTTTTTGAATTTACGTAAGTATTCTTTTTCGTAAGCGAAGACAGAACCGTCAGATTCGAATGGTTCAGGAATACCCATCATTTCGTTTACAACAGCCATTGCAGGACCCATTAAATCTAATTCGCCTTTCATAGCGCGTTTAAGGATCATATCAACTGTTAACATACGGTTGATTTCGTTTGTACCTTCAAAGATACGGTTAATACGAGCATCACGGTATGCACGGTCCATAGGCGCCTCTGCAGAGTAACCCATACCACCATAAATTTGTACACCCTCATCCACTACATAATCTAACGTTTCAGATCCGTGTACTTTAAGAACAGCACACTCAATAGCAAATTGCTCAACTCCTTTAAGTTCTGCTTTATGTGGATCCATACCCTCAGCAATATACTGAGCTACAGCATCACTAATATTTTTACCTGCACGGTATGTAGCAGATTCAGAAGCGAATGTACGGATGATTTGTTGTGAAATTTTGTATTTAATAGCACCGTATTTGCTAATTGGGCGACCAAATTGTTGTCTTTCATTCGCATAATTAACTGCGTGAGAAATACATTGTTTAGCCCCTCCTACTGCAGCAGCAGCTAATTTAATACGGCCAATGTTAAGGATGTTTACGGCAATTTTGAAACCGTTTTGACGCTCACTTAACATATTTTCTACTGGAACATGGCAGTCTTCGAAGAATACTTGACGAGTAGAAGATCCTTTAATACCCATCTTCTTCTCTTCTTCATTTAACTTAATACCACCAAAACCTTTTTCTATAATGAATGCTGATAAGTTTGCATCGTCATCAATTTTTGCAAATACAACAAATATATCTGCAAATCCAGAATTGGTAATCCACATCTTCTGACCATTGATGATATAATGTTTACCATCAGCACTTAATACTGCTTTCGTTTTACCACTATTCGCATCAGAACCAGAGTTTGGCTCAGTTAAACAATAAGCTGCTTTCCACTCACCAGTAGCTAATTTTGGTAAGTATTTTGCTTTTTGCTCTGCATTACCATATAAAGCAATTGGTAAGGTTCCAATTCCTGTATGTGCAGATAATGCTACTGCAAAGCTATGACCAGCTCCGGTAACTTCTGTTACTAATAATCCTGTAACGAAATCTTTGCCAAATCCACCATATTCTTCTGGTAAAGTAACTCCTAAAATCCCTAATTCTCCAGCTTTATCAAGTAAAGATGGAATCAATTCGGGATTTTTCATGCTATCAATCTCGTCTAATCTAGGCCAGACCTCATTCACGATAAAATCACGACAAGTCTGAGCAATCATGCGTTGCTCTTCATCAAATTCTTCAGGAATAAATACATCAGCGTATGGAGTTTCACGGATAATCCACTCGCCACCTTTAATCGCTTTTTTGGTTTCTATTGACATTTTGTTTCTTTATTTCTAAATTTATAAGTGCAAGTTAATGATAATTTTTGAATTTAGTATGCGCGCATACTAAATTTTTTTCATG
>DATCKI010000011.1:0-5020 GCA_036562365.1 Bacteroidia bacterium
TGAGCGTTATTTAGCTGGATATCAAACAGAAGTATATACCACCGATTTAAAGAATGGATTTGAGCTAGCAAAGGAGATAATAGATCAAAAAATAGTGAATACCATCAGAGCAGATATAGGTGGCGATGAACAAAGAATACACGAGAGAGACTCTACCTATACCGATGTTTCTTTCAAACATATATTATTACCTATTTACATAAGTGCATATCAATACAAAGGGAAAGTTTATCGTTTTGTAGTGAATGGACAAACGGGTAAAATAGTTGGAGAAAGGCCTTATAGTGTTTGGAAAATATTGTTTGCAATATTAGGAGCACTAGCTATAATAGGCGTTTTGATGCTAGTTTTCGGAGAGGCCAAGAATTAAAGGATATACTAATTTATTAGTATACTAAATTAACCTTTAAGAGGAGTTTTTCTGAAACGTACAGATACAGAATCGGATTTAGAAATAGTTTTAAATATGGGCGCAAGAATTTCTGGCGCCTTTTCTATTGCTGTTTGTATAGCTTTTTCGGTAATAGCGTCTGATTTAAGGTGCCTTTCGGCTTCTTTATAGCTTTCATCAATAAGTTCAACGTCATCATCAAGTAAAATCCAAGAGGTTTTATCGTGCACTTTAGAGTTTTCGTGATCAACTTTCGTATAGCAAATTTCGGGAGTAGGTAGATAAATGATAAGCGTTTTATCGCTTACTTCCACGTCTGCATCCTGAATTTTTTGGAAGTCGATACAAGCATTTACTTCACCGCTTATTTGTAATAATACTTTGCTATCTGGAAGGAATCGGCGTTTAACTTTATATTCCACAATATCCTTCACATAAAGCGTTGTTAATTCCATTTTGCCCATAGTTTTAATTTCTTGCACAATAGATTGGTGCGAGATTTCAATTTTAGGCTCGGTATTTTTAAGTTTATTGAATAGTCCCCATCCAACAAAAGAGGCAACAATTAAGATGCCGATACCAATGAAAAAGCTAATAGGGATGGATTTTTTCATGGATTACATAATGAATTTTTTAACGCAAGCTTCGGCTTCTTCAACGGCGTGTTCAAGCACATCGTTTAAGATAACCTTATCGAATTTCTTATAATAAGATAGTTCTTTTTTAGCTTTTGCAAGTCTTTTCTGAAGAGATTCTTCATCTTCGGTACCTCGACCTCTCAGGCGTGTTTCAAGCACATCTTCATCCGGAGGCATAACAAAAATGGCAAGGGCGTCGTTTTGGTAAATTCTTTTTAAGCTAAGCCCACCTTCAACATCCACATCAAAAAGTACATTTTTCCCAGCATTACGGATTCTTTCAATTTCAGATTTAAGCGTACCATAAAATCCATTTTCATAAACTTCTTCCCATTCTACAAAAGCTCCTTTTTCGATATTTGCTTTAAATTCTTCTGGAGAAAGAAAATAATAGTCTTTACCATGAACCTCGCCAGGACGTTGTTTGCGAGTACAGGCTGAGACAGAAAAAGCCAGTTTATCTGGCATTAATTCCATTAATTTTCTAACAATACTTGTCTTACCTGCACCTGATGGAGCTGAAAAAATGATTAACTTTCCTACCTTCGTCGTATCCATATATAGTACAAAAGTCAGTATTTTAGTCGTAACTTAAAAGAAATGAAAATATTTAAACAGATTTTTTCGCCGTTTTTTACCCTTTGGGCCTTATTCTGGTTTTTAATATTTGTTCTTTTGATATTGCCTGTAATAGGTTTTTTAAAGCTATTTAGGCCTAAAACTGCAGATTCAGATTTCTATAATTTCGGGTCGGGATATGCTCGTTTTTGGATGTTTATATGTGGAATTCCATACCGAATTCATGATAGAGAAAAATACTATCATAAGGGACAACCATATGTAGTATGTAGTAATCATATCAGCAATATGGATATTTTTTCTTCGAGTATTCCTATATATACACCACTCAGAATTTTTGCTAAATCAGAAATAAAAAAAATGCCATTTATAGGCTCTGCATTTAGTATGGTGAGTGTATTTGTGGACAGAAGTAGTGCAGAAAGTAGACGCAAAAGTTTCGAAAAAATTAGCTCTGAATTAAGAAATGGAGGATATAGTGTATTAATTTATCCAGAAGGAACTCGTAATAAAACAGATTATCCTTTACGCGATTTTTATGATGGAGCCTTTAAATTGGCTATTCAAGCGCAAGTTCCTATTATTTTCTTTGTAGTAACGAATACACGTTCTATACTGCATCCTAAAGGTTTTTTATTGAAGCCTTTTGGAGCTATTGATGTATATTTCTTGCCTCCATACGAGACTAAAGGACTAACAGATGATGATTTATATGCATTAAAATGTAAAGTGCACAAAGATGCTTGGGATCTAATTGTAGAAAAAGACCCATATTTTAAGCATATAGACACTTATATTCCGCCTAAAGGATAAAAGAAGTATTTTGTAAAATACGGCTTAATCCTTCTTCTAATGAAATAGGAGGACGACCTAATAATTCAATCATTTTACGATTATCTGGTTGTCGACGTGTCATATCACCTTCTTTTAAAGGAGGAAGGTGAACAATTTTAGATGAAGAATTGGTTAAACGTATGATGATTTTTGCTAATTCGAGTACATTAGTTTCAATATTGCTACCAATATTTACCACATCATTTTCGAATTTCTTTAGTTTATAAGCATTGTAACATGCTTGCACATTATCTTCAACAAAACAGAAAGTGCGGGATTGAAGGCCATCTCCGTAAATAGTGATGTCTTCATTTTTTAGAGCCAAAGAAATAAATTTCGAGATAACGAAATCCTTACTTTGTTTTGGTCCGTAGGTATTAAAGAACCGGAAAATGGTGTATGGCAATCCAAATTCTTGGTAATAAGATTTTAAGTAAGCTTCACCAACGTTTTTCACGATTGCGTATGGCAAGCGGCTATTAAGCGGAGTGGTTAATTCGTTTTGAGGGAACTCAACAGGTTCGCCATAGACTTCGCTACTACTTGCGTAAAAAATATGTTTAACAGAAGTATTTTTAGCTAAACGAAGTATATTTTCGATTCCATGTATATCGTTAAGAACCGATACTGGATTATTTAAAGTTCTTTGTACACCAACTACAGCAGCATAATGGAAAACATAATCGAAACGATGTGCGTAAAACACGTCTTTTATTTCTTTGTTTTCGTTAACGCTAGCACGGATAAAAGTAATATTATCAGCTTTAGGAAGTTTATCTAAATTCCCTGTAAGAAGATTATCCACGACAACAATTTCGTTGTTTGGGTCTTGAGATAATTTCTCGACCATAGCACTACCAATAAAACCTGCGCCACCGGTTACAAGGATTTTATTTTTTGTCATATGAATTTGAATGTAGTTGGGTTAATAAATATTCACCATATCCGCTTTTAAGAAGAGGTTGAGCAAGGTTTTCGAGCTGTTCGTCATTAATAAATCCCATGCGCCATGCAATTTCTTCAATACAACCTATTTTAAGACCTTGTCTTTCTTCAATTACTTGAACAAATTGGCCAGCTTGCATTAGAGACGCAAAGGTTCCTGTATCTAACCAGGCAGTACCTCTATCGAATACATTTACATGCAATTTTCCTTGTTGAAGGTAAATTTTATTTACATCAGTAATTTCGTATTCGCCGCGGGCACTTGGTTTAAGGTTTTTAGCTATTTCTACCACATTATTATCATAGAAATAAAGGCCAGGAACAGCATAGTTTGATTTAGGGTTTTCTGGTTTTTCTTCGATGCTAATGGCTTTTTTGTTGGAGTCGAATTCTACCACCCCATATCGTTTAGGGTCGCTAACGTGGTATGCAAAAATTGTACCTCCGTCTGGATTCGTACAACTTTGAAGTTTTTTACTTAACCCGCTCGCATAAAATATGTTATCTCCTAAAATAAGAGAAACAGAGTCGTTCTGGATAAATTCTTCACCTAAAACAAAAGCTTGAGCAAGACCGTTTGGGATTTCTTGAACTTTGTATTCTAAGTTTAATCCTAATCTACTTCCATCGCCTAAAAGTTCTTTAAAAAGAGGTAAATCTTTAGGAGTGCTAATAATAAGTATTTCACGAATTCCGGCCATCATTAGCGTAGAGAGTGGATAATAAATCATAGGCTTATCATACACAGGCATTATTTGCTTGCTGATAGCGTATGTTATGGGATAGAGGCGAGTTCCAGACCCTCCTGCTAAAATTATACCTTTCATTATTTAGTTAGTTGATTAGTAATTTTTCTAGCAATTTTACGGTCATTCTTTTTATGCATAAGCATAAGAAGAGATGGTAAAAGAACTAGATTGGTAGTCATAGCTGATACCAGGGTTAAAGATACTAATAAACCTAAAGCTTTTGTTCCTCCAAAATTAGAAGCTGCAAAAACAGAGAATCCGAAGAAGAGAACCACCGAAGTATAAGCCATACTCATAGCAGTTTCCCGAATTGCTTTAATAACAGCAGAACGAATATTTCCACTATGAGTTTTCATCTCTTGACGGAAACGAGTTAAATAGTGAATAGTATCGTCAACAGATATACCAAAAGCAATACTGAATACAAGTACTGTACTAGGTTTAATTGGTATACCAAAATATCCCATTAATCCAGCCGTTAAAAGAGCAGGGATTATATTGGGGATTAAAGACATTAAAACAATTTTTATATTTTTAAACTGAATTCCCATGAATAGTGCTATAAGGAATACTGCTAAGAATAAAGATTGGAAGAGGTTGTTTATAAGGTATTTGGTTCCGTTCATGTAAGAAACCGCTGCACCGGTAATGGTAACATCATAAGTTTCTGGGTCAAATATCTCCTCTGCTTTTTTACGAATATCTTCAACCGCAACAGAAATTTCGTTGGTGTTCAAGTTTTTCATTTGAACACTAACACGCGCAACTGATTTTAAACTATCAGTCATGCTTTTTAAAAGGGTGTCTTGCCCAGCATCACCTTTAACGTAATCGATAATAAATGGAGCGTCTAAGCGAGATGGAACTTCGAAGCTATTTGGATC
>DATCKI010000026.1:0-1522 GCA_036562365.1 Bacteroidia bacterium
CCTGCAGGTTATTTTGCAGCTATTGAAGCAATTAATTTAGGTTATAAACCTATAATCCTCGAAAGAGGTAAAAAGGTGCGCGATCGACGTAGAGACTTAGCTCAGCATACCAAAAATCATATCGTTAATACCGACAGTAATTACTGCTTTGGAGAAGGAGGCGCCGGAACTTATAGCGATGGTAAATTATATACCCGTTCCGATAAACGAGGTGATGTGGGAAAAGTACTTGATATTTTCTGCTTCTTTGGTGCCGACGAAGATATACGCATTAATGCTCGCCCTCACATAGGAACTAATAAACTTCCAGGTATAATGGAAGCAATGAGAAATTTCATTGAAGAAAATGGTGGGGAAATTCATTTCGAAAAAAGGGTAGTAGATTTTATTATTGAATTTGACCAAATTAAAGGTGTTAAAACTGCTGATGGTAACGTATTTAAAGAAGAAGCAGTAATTCTGGCAACCGGTCATTCTGCAGATGATATTTACCGTCTCTTACGCGATAAGAAAATTTATATTGAAATGAAGCCTTTTGCTCTTGGGGTAAGGGCTGAACATCCTCAATCTTTAATTGATTCTATCCAATATAAACGTAAAGAACGTGGTGATTATCTTCCTCCAGCTTATTATAGTTTGGTGACTCAAGTTGGTGGTAAAGGGGTTTACAGTTTTTGCATGTGTCCGGGTGGTATTATAGCACCGTGTAGCACCGAGCCAGGAACTATTGTTACAAATGGTTGGAGTCCTAGTAAGCGTAATAATCCTTATGCAAATTCTGGTATTGTAACTGAAATTACTTTAGAAGATGCTAAAGGCTTTGAAGAATACGAAGGAGATCCATTAGCCTTATTACATTATAGACGTGCCATTGAAGAAAAGGCATGTAAAGTGGCGGGGTCGACCCAGACTGCCCCAGCCCAACGTTTAACCGACTTTATAAAAGGTAAAGTTAGTGCAAGTTTGCCAGATTGTAGTTATACTCCTGGAGTAATGTCAACTAATCTACATGATGTTTTACCTAAAGGTATAGCGAAGAGAATGGCTCAAGGATTTAGCGATTTTGGTAAGAAAATGCCTGGATACGCAACCGAAGAAGCTATTTTAGTAGCCCCTGAAAGTAGAACGAGTTCTCCAGTTAGAATTCCACGCGAAAAAGAAACTTTTATGCATCCTCAAATTGCTGGTTTATTCCCTTGTGCAGAAGGTGCTGGCTATGCTGGTGGAATTGTTTCTGCTGCTATAGATGGCGCTAAATGTATGGAAGCTGCCATTACTTATTTAAAGACAAAAAAATAACCACAAAGTTTATATCCTCTGTGGTTATCTCTTATATTTTACTGCATTTTTAATTTTTGTTCCAAAACTTTTCGAATATCCAAAATCCTAATGGAAGCACCGACGCTACAGCCGCTAAAAAGATTCTTTTAATGCTCCATTTATTGCTCATGGCAACATCTAAAAGCGCTAAAAAGTAAACCATAAACAACATTCCATGTGCCCAACCTCCTACTTTTACTAA
>DATCKI010000036.1:0-5242 GCA_036562365.1 Bacteroidia bacterium
GTATATAGTTGGCGAGCTTGTGGCATTGTATAAAAATACAATTTTTATTTATTTTACGAGAAACATATGTTAAACCCCTTGAAAAAAATGAAAGATGGGCGCGGACTAAAATGTGTTTTTCTGTAGCGACATAAGATTTTATGTTGCTAGCTTAGCGAAGATCCGAAATTTGCTCTAAGTAATACCTAGCGATCTCCGTATTATCAACCCAAAATCAACCACCCCGGCCTACGTCCACCCCTCCTTAAAAAGGAAGGGAGTTGCATTATGCATCGCATTTAAATTAAACTTAAAATTAAAACTCTTCATCGAATTGAATTTTCATTGCCCTACATATTCTTTTGGGCTAGTAAATTAACCTCTGCGTAACCTCTGTGTTCTCTGCGCCTCTGCGGTGAATAGTATATAACCTCAAAGACCCTTAGTACGCTAAGAAGTGTAGATTAAACCCCAAGGAACTTTAGGAAAAATCAGTGCAAATCAACCTCAATCAGTGCTATCAGCGTGCAATCCAAAAAAAACTCCCTAATGAATTATAGAACAAAAAAAGGGCCATCTTTCGATAGCCCTTTACAAATTATTTAAAATTGGAAATTATCCTCTTTCAGCAATATTCACATAATCACGAATAGTTGCACCAGTATAAATCTGACGAGGACGACCAATTGGTTCTTTATGGTCAATCATTTCTTGCCATTGTGCAATCCAACCTGGAAGACGTCCTAATGCAAACATAACGGTAAACATTTCAACCGGAATGCCTAATGCACGGTAAATAATACCAGAATAGAAGTCAACGTTTGGATATAATTTACGTTCTACGAAGTACTCGTCATGTAAAGCCACTTCTTCAAGTTTCTTAGCGATATCAAGAACTGGATCGTGGATACCTAATTTATTAAGTACATCGTCGCATGCTTTTTTAATGATTTTAGCACGTGGGTCGAAGTTTTTGTAAACACGGTGACCGAATCCCATTAAACGGAATGGATCGTTTTTATCTTTCGCTTTCGCAACGAATTTCATAACATCGCCACCATCGTTTTGGATAAGGTCTAACATTTCAATTACAGCTTGGTTAGCACCACCATGAAGTGGACCCCAAAGAGCGATACAACCTGCAGCGATAGAGCTGTATAAGTTAGCTTGAGAAGAACCTACGATACGTACAGTAGAAGTAGAACAGTTTTGCTCGTGATCAGCGTGAAGAATTAATAATTTATCTAAAGCACTCACAACAACTGGGTCAATTTCGTAATCCTGACTAGGCATATTGAACATCATGTGTAAGAAATTCTCAACATAACCTAAGTTATTTTTAGGATACTCAACTGGGTGACCAACGCTATTTTTGTAAGCCCAAGCAGCAATAGTTGGGAACTTAGCTAATAAACGAGCAATAGTTAAATCAACCTGATCTTTGGATCTATTAGGATTTAAAGATTTAGGGTAGAAAGTAGATAAAGAACAAGTAATAGATGCAACAACCCCCATTGGATGCGCATAGGTAGGATATGCTTCGTAGAAACGTTTCATATCCTCATGAATCAAGGTATGCATCTTGATTTTCTCAGAGAATGAGTCTAATTCAGTCTTGGTAGGTAGTTCGCCTTTAATTAACAAGTATGCAACCTCTAAAAAGTTACTTCTCTCGGCTAATTGCTCAATAGGATATCCTCTATAACGAAGAATACCTTCCTCCCCATCTAAGAAAGTGATTGCAGACTTGGTAGCACCGGTATTTTTATAACCAGAGTCAAGAGTAACCAAACCAGTTTCTTGACGTAGATTATTGATATCGATAGCTTTTTCGTTTTCAGTACCAACAACCACAGGCAATTGGTACTTTTTACCTTCAAATAATAATTCGGCTGAATCTGACATATACGTATATTTTTATAAATTCGAATACTAAATTTGCCCGAAAGTATAAATTTTTTCTTTTGCAATAGCAGTTTTTGTAAAAGTTTTTATCGATTTGGCTATTAGGAATAACTATAAAAGAATTTTAGATCAAAGTATTGCATTTTAGAAAAAAGTAATTATCTTTGCAGCCTTAAAAGCAAATCGAATACAATTTATTATAAATAAGAAATATCATACGGATATGCATCTTACAACTGAAGCAAAAAAAGAAATTTTCAAAAAATTTGGTGGAAGCGAAACCAATACAGGATCAGCTGAAGGACAAATCGCTTTATTCACTGAGCGTATTGCACATTTAAGCGAACACCTTAAAAATAACCGTAAAGACTTCAACACTGAGCGTAGTCTTGTAAATATGGTAGGAAAAAGAAAAAGACTTCTTACTTACTTAAAAAATACTGACATCGAGCGTTATAGAGCAATTCTAAAAGACCTTGATTTAAGAAAATAATACACTAAAATTGGTGAAAAGGCAGTTTGTAAAAAATTGCCTTTTTTTTTATACCCATATTATATATATGAAATTAGAAGCAATAACGCACTCATTTGAAACGGTTCCAGGTTTAACTATAAGCTTAGAAACGGGCAAAATGGCTCGTCAAGCTGATGGAGCTGTAGTACTTCGTTGTGGCGATACTATGCTTTTAGCTACTGTAGTAGCTGCTAAAGAAGCTAAGGAAGGACAAGATTTCTTCCCGTTAACTGTTGAATACCGCGAAAAGTACGCATCTACTGGTCGTTTCCCAGGTGGTTTCCTTAAACGTGAAGCTCGCCCAAGCGACAATGAAATACTTGTGTCTCGTCTTATCGACCGTGCACTTCGACCTTTATTCCCTGAAGAATATTTCTGCGAAGTACAAGTTTTCGTTCAATTAATCTCTGCAGATAAAAATATTCAACCTGACGCCCTAGCAGGTCTTGCTGCTAGTGCCGCTCTTGCTGTATCAGATATTCCATTTAATGGTCCTATCTCTGAAGTTAGAGTTGCCAAAATTAACGGTCAGCTTGTTATTAACCCTACTTTAGATCAAATGGCTGAATCTACTATCGATATGATCGTAGCAGGTTCTGATAAAAATATCTTGATGGTAGAAGGTGAAATGAAAGAAATTTCTGAAGCCGAAATGGTTGAAGCAATTGACTTCGCTCACAAAGCTATCAAAGTTCAATGCCAAGCTCAGTTAGATTTTGCTGCTAAAGCAGGGGTCTCTCCTGAAAAACGTGCTATTGAACCTTATCCGCATAACGAGGAACTACGCGCTAAAATGCGTACTGAACTCTATGATAAAATCTACACTGTTATGGCTGCTGGTTCAGCTAAACACGAACGTAGAGATGCTCTTAAGGCTATTAAAGACGAATTTAAAGCTCAATATTCTGAAGAAGAAGTTGCTGAAATCGGCGCCCTTATTAGTAAATACTTCGGCGACCTTGAATGGGAAGCTGCACGTAACCTTACTTTAAATGAACGTAAACGCCTCGATGGACGCCAGCTTGATGAAGTTCGCCCTATCTGGATCGAACCAAACTTCCTTCCGGCTGTTCATGGTTCTGCTCTTTTCACTCGTGGTGAAACACAATCTCTTACTACCGTTACTTTAGGAACAAAGTTAGATGAACAATTAATCGATCAACCTTTACATCAAGGTACTGAACGTTTCTTGTTACACTATAACTTCCCTCCTTTCTCAACTGGCGAAGCTAAACCTATGCGTGGTACTAGCCGTCGAGAAATTGGACACGGTAACCTTGCGTTAAGAGCTCTTAAAAACGTTCTTAAATCTGTTGAAAATAATCCATACACCATACGTGTGGTATCTGATATCTTAGAATCTAACGGTTCTTCTTCTATGGCTACTGTTTGTGCAGGCTCACTTGCTTTACACGATGCAGGTATCAAAATGCCTAAACACGTTTCAGGTATAGCTATGGGTCTAATTACCGATAATACTGGCAAATATGCTATCTTATCGGATATATTAGGTGATGAAGACCACTTAGGTGATATGGACTTTAAAGTTTGTGGTACTGCAGATGGTATCACAGCTTGTCAAATGGATATAAAAGTGGATGGCTTATCTATGCAAATCTTAACAGAAGCATTAGAACAAGCTAAACGTGGACGTCTTCATATCCTTTCTAAAATGATAGAAGCTCTACCTCAACCACGCGAAGATTACAAAGAATTCGTTCCGCGTATCGAACGTATTGTTATCCATAAAGACTTCATCGGTGCTGTTATCGGTCCTGGTGGAAAAATTATTCAAGAAATTCAAGCAACTACAGGTACTGTTATTACAATCGAAGAAGTTGATGGTAAAGGTATCGTAGAAATAGCTTCTAACGATAAAGCTGGTATTACTGCCGCTTTAAATAGAATTAAAGGTATTACTGCCGTTCCTGAAGTAGGTGATATCTACCCTGCTAAAGTAGTAAGCAATGTAGATTTCGGTTCTTTTGTTGAATTCTTGCCTGGAAAACAAGGATTAGTACATATCTCTGAATTAGCATGGGAACGCGTTGCGAAAAGTGATGATATCGTAAAAGTTGGCGATACTATTGAAGTTAAATTAATTGGTGTCGACGAAAAAACAGGTAAATTCAAACTTAGTCGCAAAGTGCTTCTTCCTAAACCAGAGAAAAAAGAAGATTCTACAGAAAATAAATAGTATTCCTCAATAATCTCATGAAATCCTCAATCTTACGATTGGGGATTTTTTTTATTCTACTATACCCCATAACTCTATTCCGCTTTTTATTTGTAAACTTGTATGTCTATTCCTAAGTATTATGTCTGAAAAAAGAATCGCTATATTTCCTGGGACATTCGACCCTGTAACGGCTGGACACGAATCAATGGTTCGACGTTCAACCCACCTTTTCGATGAAATTATTGTCGCAATTGGCCATAACGCCGCCAAACCAAGTGGTTACTTCGATTTAGAAACCCGCATTAAATTCCTTAAAGAGACTTTTAAAGACCTACCTAATGTTAAAATTGAAACCTATCAAGGTCTAACTACCGAATTCTGTAAAGCTAAATCGGCACGCTTTATTTTGCGTGGACTAAGGTCTTCTACCGACTTTGAATACGAACGAAATATAGCTCAAGCTAATAATGCTCTTGTACCTGAAATTGAAACTGTTTTTATAATTTCTAATCCCGGCCTCTCAGCTATTAACTCAAGTATAGTGCGCGATATACATCGACACGGAGGTGATGTAAAACAATTTCTACCTAAAGCATTACACCCCTATTTTTAATTAATATTTTGTTAAGCTAAGACCTAATTCATCTAATCTACGTTACTATATA
>DATCKI010000041.1:0-1679 GCA_036562365.1 Bacteroidia bacterium
CTATGTCTTCGACCAAAACGGGCAAGTATTGTATGAAGAGGAAAACGGGGAGTATATGGCGTATGTTTATGTCTTAGGTAAGCACTTTGCCCGGGTGGACGGGAAAGTGGGGAGTGGGGAGAAGCAGACCTATTTCTACCACACCGATCATTTGGGCAGTACCGTATTGGTCACTGACGAAACAGGTCAGGCTGTTTGGAGCACGGAGTATACACCCTTTGGTAGCCTGACGATTGCGGAAGGGAAACTGAAGCGGGCAGCGAAGTTCACGGGGAAGGATCTGGATGAGGATACGGGGCTGTATTACTTTAACGCTCGGTGGTATGACAGTGAGTTAGGGAGGTTTATTTCGGAGGATCCGGTAAAGGATGGCGTGAATTGGTATACGTATGCGAATAATAATCCGTTACTTTATGTGGATCCATTAGGATTAGCTGCTTTTGTGACAAAACAAGAATATAAAGGACAGGATATATATAATTATATAGCTCTAGGTCGTGGTGGAGAATTATCACATAATTTGCTAGGGTTTATTCCAGGTGCAGGATTTGTTAATTGGCTAGCAAGAAACACAGGAGGAATAGCAGAAATAACCGGAAAAGATTGGAAAGATTATATTATCGAATCGGGATCTAATTTAAGCGACTTGGCGTCAATGACGAAACATTTTAAAAGTATTCCTCATAGTTCTAAGATAAGTGAAGCGGCAGACAAGGTTTCAACAGGTTTAAATTTAACTAATTTAGTTTTGTTTATGTCAGATACAGAGTTCATAAGAGATCAATTAGTAGGTCAAATTGGAGGTCTTCATATGGCTGCAAGTACAAAAGAAGGAGTCATTGTAAAGTATGGTTATTTGCGTGATAGAATTGACGAATTAATAGAATCCAAAGAATTAACTTATAGCTGTAGCTTTTTTGGCCTTGGTAATGTTAATGATTATAAATTTCAAACGGAAGAGACAAAAGAAAAATTAATTCTTGAATTAATGGTACTTGATGCCGATTTAGTATTGCAAGGAATGCAGACTGAAGAAATATATCATAATAATTTTGCAGGTTATTTAAAAGAGAGAGAATTAGTTTTAGAAGTAGTAAAACAAAATTATGCGGAAATGAACCAGCAGGAAGATGTTTCTTATATAAAATAAAGACCGTTGGTATATAATTAGTCTTTTGACTTTTGTATAATAAAGCCATCGAAACTCGGAAATGTTAGTAAAATAAGAGTGCGATGGCTTATCTTTTGAATAAAGTAAATTCAAATTAGAATAAAAGAGGTTGATGCTTTCTTTCTTAATAGGTAAATCTTGGCGTAAGTATTACTATTAGTAAATTGTATATGAAGTAGAGGAATTTGATGACCTAAAAAGAGAACTGTCTAGGAAATTTTTTATGTTGGGGTGATTCATTTGATAAATATTATAAAATTATTTATATATTTAATAGTACTTGCATTAGGAAATCTTATGATCTGGTTAAGATTGAGAGTTTTTAGTTCTTTTACTAAAGAAGAAACTATAAAATGGATGAAAATTTGTAGCATCATATATATTTTATTTAGTTTAATTATGATATTCTTTAGCAAAGAATAACCTTGAGCACCTAAGTGTTGCAGATTGTATTACTAAAACTTGAGGTTTACTTTAATGGTTTCCTCGTTAAAACGGACAGTAGAGT
>DATCKI010000044.1:0-2453 GCA_036562365.1 Bacteroidia bacterium
ATTCCTCTGGAGTGGTTTTTGTTTTTTGTAATAATTCTTGAAGTCTATTTTTTCCAAATTTTGCTTCAAATTCAGGCAGATGTATTCCCTCTATTACTCTTAATCGAGTTAAGATGTATTCGTTAATTCTATCTTCACCGCTTAAAGTCTCTATTTCTCTATGGGCACAAGGATTCTCAAATCCAGCATATTTTACGTTATGTGCAATGTTCGAATATCTATGGTATTCACCATCGTAACCATGTGCAGAAGGGCCAAATCCATAATATGGATTTCCAGCCCAATAAGAACTATTATGGATTGCTCTATGTCCAGGTTTTGCACTATTACTAATCTCGTAATGTTCGAACCCGTTTTTATCTAAAAAGTCTTGTAATATATTGAATTGTGAATCGTATGCTTCTTCAAGCGGAGATTGAGCTGCTCCTTTTCGTATTAATCCCCATAAAGGTGTTTTCTCTTCTACGGTTAATGCATACGTTGATAAATGAGGTATTTGAAGTTCTTTAATCTTTTCTAGATTTTTAGCCCAAAGGTCGTCTGATAATCCTGGAGTGCCATAAATAAGATCTACACTTAAATTTTCGAATCCTATATCTTGTGCGCGTTTAATACAATCTTCAGACTGCATGGCATTATGAGTACGATTCATGAAGCGTAAATCAGAATCATGAAAAGATTGAATTCCGACAGAAAACCTATTAACACCTAAATTTTTCCAAGCTTTAAGGTTTTCAAGACTCATATCATCTGGATTTGCTTCCAGAGTGAATTCTAATAATTCAGAAAGTTTGAATTTAGAATCAATTGCATCTAAGATTTGGCCTATAAAACGTATAGGAATAATGCTAGGAGTTCCGCCACCAAAGTATAAGGACTGGATTCCGGAGTCGTTAAAAAATCGTTCTTGAAGCTTAATTTCGCGAATAATTGCGTTAATAACGGGTTCCAGAGTATTAAATCCAGTTGAAAAATGGAAATCGCAATAGGTACAAGCTTGTTTGCAAAAGGGGATATGTATATAGATTCCGCTTTTCATGGAGGCTACAAAGGTAGGAATTTAGGTAAGACTAAAAAGAATGGGGTTTTTTGGGGTTTTTCCTAAACTTTGACAAAGTTCCAAACTTTGTTAAAGTTAGGAAAGCCTTCAGAAAGTTAGCCAAACCCAATAATTTTTTAAAAAAATTGCAGACAATTTTATCAATTGGGAAAAAGCAGAAATTGAAAATCAAACCTAAAATTGCGTGCCAGATGGAAGCGATACCCATCGCAGATGAGTAAAGCTGACAGCTGGATAGGCCTTTCAATTGAAAAAAGCCACTCCCCCACGCCCATAAAAAAAGGCACTTCAAACGAAGCGCCTTTATCCATATAAATGAGAAAGATTATAAATTGAAATTGATTCCTTGAGCCAGTGGCAACTGAGAACCGTAGTTAATGGTGTTGGTTTGACGACGCATATAAGCTTTCCAAGCATCAGAGCCTGATTCACGTCCACCGCCGGTTTCTTTTTCACCGCCAAAAGCTCCACCAATTTCAGCTCCAGAAGTACCAATATTTACGTTAGCAATACCACAATCAGAACCAGCAGCGCTTAAGAATAATTCCATTTCGCGCATATTAGTTGTGAAGATTGCAGATGATAATCCTTGAGGAACTCCATTTTGGTAAGCGATAGCTTCTTCGATATCTGAATATTTAATTAGATATAAAATTGGAGCAAAAGTTTCTTCTTGAACAATATGGAAGTGGTTTTCAGCCTCGATGATACAAGGTTTTACGTAACAACCGCTTTCGTAACCTGCACCTTCAAGAACACCGCCTTCAACGATAACGTTTCCGCCTTCAGCTTTAGCTTTTTCGATAGCATTTAAATATGCTTTAACTGCACCTTTATCGATAAGTGGACCAACGTGGTTATTTTGATCTAGAGGATTTCCGATTTTAAGCTGTCCGTAAGCTTTTACTAATTTTTCGCGCACTTGATCATAAACCTTTTCGTGAACAATTAAGCGGCGAGTAGAAGTACAACGTTGACCAGCAGTACCAACGGCGCCGAATACTGTACCGATTAACATCATATCTAAATCAGCATTTTCGGTAACGATAATAGCGTTATTACCACCTAATTCAAGGATAGTTTTACCGAAACGTTCTGCAACAGTTTTAGATACGTGTCGACCGATGTTAGTAGACCCTGTGAAAGATACTAAAGGAATACGTTTATCGTTATTAATAAGATCACCCATTGCGTTTCCTGCGACTAAACAAGAAATACCCTCAGGTAAATTATTTTCTATTAAAACAGAAGAAATTATGTTTTGACAAGCAACGGCACAGATAGGGGTTTTAGAAGATGGTTTCCAGATACAAACGTCGCCACAAACCCAAGCAATCATAGAGTTCCAACTCCAAACAGCCACAGGGAAGTTAAATGCAGAAATAATACCTAC
>DATCKI010000097.1:0-13492 GCA_036562365.1 Bacteroidia bacterium
TCCCTGAAAAAGGTATGATTAGTTGGCAAGACCAATTAAAACCAAGCGAAATGCAAGCTGTAGCTTCTTATATCTTGACTTTACAAGGTACGAACCCAGCTAATCCTAAAGAACCTCAGGGTGAATTATATAAACCAGAAACAGCCCCTGCAGAAGTTGATTCCGTTATTGTTGAATAAACATGTTGAACCTATTTCCCTTGCTCACCACCTCTTTTAAATTTAACTACTATGAATGTTGAAGAAATAGATAGTGAACATTTCCGTGATTCCATAGCCACGGTTGATAGCAAGGGAAAAAGAGTGTGGATTTTTCCCAAAAAACCCAAAGGTAGATATACCAATTGGAGAAGGAGGTTAAGTTGGGTATTGCTTTTCTTTTTCTTTGTCACACCTTGGATTAAGATTGGCAATGCCCCCATACTCTTGTTAAATGTTCCTGAACGAAAATTCGTTCTATTTACTAAGTTCTTTGGCCCTCAAGATTTCTTCATTTTCGCATTGTTAATGATTACTGGGGTGGTATTTATTGCCCTTTTTACAGTAATTTTTGGCCGTCTTTTCTGTGGTTGGGTATGCCCTCAAACCGTTTTTATGGAAATGGTTTTCAGACGTATTGAATACCTTATTGAAGGCGATTATACTCGACAAAAAGCACTCGCAAAAAGCGAATGGAATTTTGAAAAAATTTGGAAGAAATCTCTTAAACATTTTTTGTTCTTTGTTATATCTTTTGCGATTGCCAATACCTTTTTAGCCTATGTTATGGGCAGCGACGCTCTTCTGCAAATGGTTAAAGAGGGGCCTTTTGCTCATATCGGGTTATTCGTTGGTCTAATTCTTTTTACGCTTGTATTTTATTTCGTATTTAGTTGGATGCGAGAACAGGTTTGTATTATCATTTGTCCTTATGGCCGTTTACAAGGTGTTTTATTAGATCAAAAATCTATTGTTGTTGCCTACGATAGTGAACGTGGTGAACCTCGTGGAAATCCGAAGAAAAACAAAGGTAAAGAATTAGGTTCTTGTATCGATTGTGGACAATGTGTGAATGTTTGTCCTACCGGAATCGATATCCGTAATGGTACTCAGCTTGAATGTGTTGGTTGTACTGCTTGTATCGATGCTTGCGACGAAATTATGGATCGTATTAGCCAACCGCGTGGACTTATCCGTTATGCCTCTAAAGACGAGATAATCAAAAAGGAAAAGTTCAAAGTTACCACTCGTATGAAAGCATACTCTGCCGTTTTGATTATTTTAATAATTACGGCTAGTGCTCTTTTAATAACTCGTAAAGAATTCGACGCTACTTTTAGTAGAATGCGTGGAACTACATATCAAGAACAAAATGATGGAACTTTATCTAACTTTTTTACAGTTGGATTAATTAATAAGAGTTTCAACACATTTGAACCTCAAATTAAATTAATGGAACCTAAATATGGAACCTTACAAGTTATTGGAGTTCAAAAACCTTTAGAAGGTGGAAAATCGATGGATGTAAATATTCTAGTTTCTCTACCTAAAGAACAAGTGAAATCTTATAAAACTCCAATTAAAATAGGAGTTTATAAAGATGATAAACTAATGAAAGAATCTGAAATGGTCTTCTTCGGACCAATGGAATAAATATGAAATGTTATGTTTAAGAATAAAAATTTAATCTTCTTGCCTTGGTTGCTTTTTGCAATAGGGATAACAAGTTTGGGAGTATTAGCATATCAAAAGAAATTCGATTTAGTAACCGAAAATTATTATGCTGCAGAATTATCTCATAGCGAAACTATGGATAAAAGAGCCCGTGGAATGGCATTTGCTCCACTTATAAATTCAGAATTGGAGGGTGAAAATGTAGTTTTTACTTTCCCAGCTAATTTTAGAAATAATCCCAATTTCGAAGGTGAAATTAAATTCTTTAGACCTTCAAATGTGGATTTAGATAAAAGTTTTGAGATAAAACCTAATGAAGACTTGAAACAAGTTTTCACTAAAGATCAAATAGAAAAAGGGTATTGGGAGATTGAATTTAATTGGACTCTGGGAGGACAAACTTATTTACTTAACGATACTATTATGATTAAATAACCATGTTCAGTGCAGGATTCATTTTAGGCTTATCGGGGAGTTTACACTGCGCCGGTATGTGTGGTCCACTGTGTTTTATTCTGGTTGGTAAAGACGATAAGAAAAATACTTGGGGACTAATTCTATACAATCTTGCGAGAATTTTAGTATACACATTGTTCGGCGTATTAGTAGGACTTTTGGGGGAAAGTCTTGCCTTTACGTCATATTTTCCATACGTTGTTTTTGCTGTATCTATACTTTTATTTGGGGTTGGGGTTTTTGCTCTTTTCAAAGGTAATTTACTCGACAGAATCCCTGTTTCCGATAAAATTATGGGCACTTTACGTGCTTGGTTTAAACCTTTTTTTGCAAAGAGAAATTGGGTAGGATTTGTTGGGATGGGTGTGTTTAATGCGCTAATTCCATGCGGTTTATTATATACCGCTTTATTATCTTCTTTGAGTTTTGATAAAGTTTGGGCTTCAGCTGTTTTTATGTTCATGTTTGGATTAGGCACTGCTCCTGCCATGTTATCTTCGCAATACATTGCTAAATTTATCAAAAAAGAGAGTTTTAAATGGCTTAAATACATTATGCCTATACTTCTTATTGCTATGGCCTTTTTCTTGATGTATAGAAGTCAAGAAATGATTTTTACTCCTTCAGGTACTATAACAGAGTGTAATTAAAAAAGCGCAATAGTTTTGTACTATTACGCTATTCCAAAATTTTAAGTTAGTCGATTGTTTTTAGGCGTCAAACTCCTATTTTTCTCTAAGTTATATATTTTTTGTCATTTTGCGACAAAAATTTAGTGTTTGGGGAAAATTATTCGCCGTATAGCGACACTAAAGTGTCGTTGTATAGACGTAATTTTATAAGGTGAATAAAGAAATAGGTAATCATATACGCATCCTCCGCCAAAAAAAGGGTTTAAGTCAACAAAACATGGCAGATGAGCTAGGTATTACCGTTAGCTCTTATTCTAAAATGGAAAGAGGGGAAATAGATTTAAAGCTCACTCGCTTAAATCAAATTGCAAACGCCCTTCAAGTTTCAGTATCTGAAGTTTTAGGAGAAAAAGAGTTTAGTACCGTAAACGATAGTAAGATAAGCTATTCAGATAAATCGAATGAATCTATCTTAGCCACATTAGAATTTCTGCTTCAGAAAGTTAGTTACCTGGAGAAAGAAGTTTATTCTCTCAAAAAGAAAAAAGATTAGTGTAATCTAGAAGCAATTAAGCTTAAGAATTCTTTACGTGTAGGTTCTTTTAAGAACTCTCCTGTAAAGGCAGAAGTTGTGGTAACACTGTTTTGTTTTTCAACTCCACGCATTTGCATACACATATGACTAGCTTCAATAACCACAGCTACTCCAATTGGATTTAGGGTGTTTTGAATACAGTCGCGTATGTCACGTGTTAAGCGTTCTTGTACTTGTAAACGACGCGCAAAGGCATCTACAATACGAGGAATTTTACTTAATCCTACAATGTGTCCATTTGGAATATATGCAATATGAGCTTTACCAAAGAATGGCAATAAATGATGCTCGCATAAGCTATATAATTCAATGTTCTTAACTACAACCATTTCGTTGTATTCTTCTTTGAACATTGCACTTCGTAAAATTGTTTCAGGATCTTCGTTATAACCTTTGGTTAAAAATTGCATGGCTTTAGCCGCTCTTTCTGGGGTCTTTAGTAAACCTTCGCGAGTAGGATCTTCACCAATTTTTTCAAGGATTAAGGAATAACTATTTGTAAGTATATTTAAATTTTCCTGTTTTTTTAAATTTTCCATTATTCTCCAAAATATTCTACGAAATTATTTTCTGTTTCGTAGAGAGTTATTTTATATAATTTACAGTTTTCGAACACATTAATCTCTGGAGCTAAAATCTTCCAAATTTCCATTGCCAAAATCTCTGTGCTCGCCATTTTACCTTTCATGAATGGCACATCTAAATTTAGATTTTTATGATCTAATTCTTCTATAACCTTCTCACGAATAAGTTTGCTTAAATATTTTAAATCGATAACAAACCCCGTTTTTTCATCCGGAGTTCCTTTTACTGTCACATATAAATTGAAATTGTGACCATGCCAGTTTTTATTCGAACATTTTCCAAAAACACGTATGTTTTCTTCTTCCGTCCAATCGTCGCGCCATAATTTGTGCGCTGCATTGAAATGTTCCTTACGAGTAACGCAAATCATCTTGCTGCAAAGATAATGCTGTTTATTTAAAATGCCTAAATTTTGATTTTTTACAACAGTTTCAATTCTAGTCTAATACCGTTAAACTCCCCGCAACGGTATTTCCATTATCGAATTTTACCTTTATTTTTTCTCCATTCGGATAGTATAAAACTCCTTCTCCATGATATTTACCATTTAACCATCCGCCCTTATATATTATCCCAGTCTCTTTAAATGAATATGTCCCAATTCCATTCCTTTCTCCATTCGTCCAATTGCCCTCGTATATATCTCCACTCGAATACCACATCGTGCCTGTTCCATTATATTTCCCTTGGTAAAAATTTCCTGAATAGGTCGAGCCATCTGTCAATTTTAATACTCCCATTCCATGATACAAGTCATTATGAAAAAAGCCTTTATAACTCTCCCCATTCGACCATATCATCATCCCTTTTCCCTGCTTCTTCCCTTCTATAAATTCTCCTTCATACCAAGAACTATCTGGTAACGATAAATATCCGTTTTTGTGATATTTATTATTATACCAAAAACCTTTGTATACCACTCCATTACTGTATTTCATCTCTCCATATCCACTCATCTCTCCATTTCTCCATTCCCCTACATATATATCTCCGTTCGACCAGGTGTATATCCCATGACCATTAAACTTTCCAAACTTAAATTCTCCCGTATAACTAGCTCCATCTTCAAATTCTAATACACCCTCACCATCATACTTGCCATTCTTTAACTTATTCTTACTCTGTCCATAACCCGTAGAGGTAAGGATAGAGCTCAAAATCAAGTATAGTAATAGCTTCGTTTTCATAGCAATTCGATGCAATATTACGAAACCCTTTCAATACCATTCATTTTTTAATGAAAAATTAGGCTTTATCTCCTCCCTCAAACTGTTCTTTTACCCACCATGCCACTAAACTTGTAACCGTTATAACCACTGTGATTGAGCTGATTGGCATTAATATGGTCGCAAATACTGGCGACAAATTCCCTATTACCGCTACACTTATACCTAAAACATTGTAAAGTAAACTTAACACAAAACCAATTTTTATAGCTCTAATAGTGTATTTTGAACTAGCAAAAAACTTAGGTAGTTCTTTCATTTTTTCAGCCCTTAAAATTGCATCAGAAGCTGGACTAAATTGATTGTTATTGTCCGCAACACCTATCCCTAAATGTGCCACTTTTAACGCTCCTGCATCATTTAATCCATCACCCAACATAGCCACTTTTTGCCCCGACTTTTCTAGTTTTTCTATATATTCTAATTTAGCCTCTGGACTACAATGGAATAACATTTCTGTTCCATCGTTAAACATATTCGCTAAATTCTCTCTTTCTGAATCGTTGTCGCCAGACAGTATGCTGAATTTAATTCCCTGGCCCCAATTTTTTATCATTTCGGTAATTCCAGCTCTGTATTTATTTTTAAATACAAAACGTCCTAATATCTCGTCGTTTTTCTTGAAATAGCTTATACTTAAATTCGATTTTTCAGTTGAGTTTAATCCAACAAAACTTGCAGAACCTAGTTTGTAGTGATTTCCAGCAATCTGGGCTTCTATACCTTTCCCGCTTGTCTCTATAAAAGTCTCTATTTCTAAACTCATGTAGTTTTTAAAATTTTCGTAAATGGCCAAACTAAGTGGGTGACTTGATTGCTCTGTTATGCTTTTTAAAACAGCGAAATCATCAGCACTTAATTCAATTCCTTGCCAACTAGCTTCGCTTGTTTCGGCTACAGTTAAGGTTCCTGTTTTGTCGAATACCACATGGTTTATATGCGACATTTGTTCAACGGCCTCCGCATTTTTTATAAATAATCCTCTTTTGGCTAAAAGGCGTATGGCCGTTCCAAATCCAAACGGAGCCGCTAGCCCAAGCGCACACGGACATGCAATAATTAAAACGGCCGTTAATGCATTTAATCCTTTTCCCCAATCGTTAGTTCCTAGGCCATGATACAGCAATGCCGTCAAACCTATTAACCCTACGGCTGGTGTAAAATAGTAACTTAAGCGGTCGGTAATATTTTGAATTTTTGCTCCTTCTTTTTGAAATGCTTTATGATTCCATAACTTGGTTAAATGACCTTCTGCCATTTCTTTTTCTACAATAAACTCGGCACTTTTTCCTGATACTTTACATCCAGCATATACCAATTCTCCTTTTTTAATATGAATTTCTCTCGACTCTCCCGTTACAAACGATGCCTCTATTTTTGTTTCTTCTGAAATTAACTTGCTGTCGGCAGGTATAATTTCTTTGTTTTTTACTCGAATTTTATCGCCTACATGAATTTCATTTGCAGCAACATATTTCCACTCATTATTTACCCATTTTTGTATAGAAATTGGAAAAAACGAACCAAAATCTTTATCGAATGAGATTCCTTCATAGGTTTTTTGTTGGAAAGCCCTTCCTATGCTCATAAAGAATACAAGTGCACAAAAAGAATCTAAATACCCAGGACCTAAATCAAATCCTATTTCTACCAAGCTTCTACCATAAAGAACTATTAGTCCAATGGCAATCGGAATATCAATATTTACCGTTTTTGATCGTATTGCTTTCCAGGCAGATTTTAAGTAAATTGTACTACTGTAAAATAAAACAGGTAGCGAAAAGGCTATATTGGCTAGTCGGAAGAATACTTGAAACTCTGGAGTGTGCGACATTTCAGTGTCGAAATATTCGGGTAGGGTTAGTAGCATGATATTCCCGAAGGAAAAGCCTGCAACCCCAATTCTATACCAATGCGAACGATCTTCTTTTTTCTTTTTATTTTCTAATGTATCGAAATTAAAAACTGGTTCGTAGCCAATATTGGTTAGAAGTTCGGCAAGTTGACGTAAGCTTAGTTCTTTGTTTTTAAACTGTACATCTACCGTCTTTTGCGTAAAATTTACACTGCTATATTGAATAAATGGATTTAATGTGTTTAAATTTTCTAATAACCAAATACAAGAGCTACAGTGTATTTGAGGAATAAATAGTTCAATTTTTGTGATTTGGTCGTCTTTATATTGAACTAGTTTTTGTTCAATTTCTGGTTCGTCTAAAAATAAAAATTCACTGAGATTTGCGTTTTTTCGACTTTTTCCTGCACCTTCATTCAGTGCATAGAAATCGCACATGCCATTATCTTTAAGTAATGCATATACGTTTTTACAACCTACACAACAAAAATCCTTATCGTCGTAATGTATATAGGTGTCATCACTTTTTTCGCCACAGTGATAACATTTATCAATTACAAGGTTTTCCATAGCCTTAAAATTTATGCAAAGTTCTTACTTATTTTCCCCAGAAAACATGATAAGAGTCATAAGCCTATGTTTGCAACTTGATTTGAAACTTGTCTAGTTTTTCTGCAGTTTTTTGAATTGGGTTTAGTCGAGCTTCTATTTCCAAATATCCATATAGAAGATTGGAGGGAATGTAATTGTCTTATCTTACATATAACTTTTGTTCAGATAATTTTATTGTGAATTTTTGTTAGAAATAGATTGAAGTTTGATTTTAAAAAAAATCCAATTAATAAAATTGTTTACACAAATTTTGTTTGAATTTTTGCTGGGCTTAACTTTAGCAAAGTTTTAAAACTTTGCTAAAGTTTAAGAGGCCAAACAAAAAAACCATCTCAAATTAGCTCCCCCTAAAAAAATCTTATGTATAATCGAAAATTAATAACTTAAAGTGCCTATTATTTACCCAACTCTAGGCAAACCAAATTAGTTACAAAATTGGAAATCGCTGCTATCCCTGGCGCAGTTCTAAATCGAGGAATTTATAAGTTTTTTATCATTATAAAATCGTTCATTTCAAAGCCTTTTCCTATCGGAAAATCTGCCGACTTCTCTATCTTGAACCCAATTTTAAAATAAAAATTTATTGCCATTACATTTTGTCGATTTACTTGTAAACGCACTGTATTACAGCCTTTTGATTTAAGATAATTGAATGCTTTTTGCATTAATAATTGTGCAGCTCCCGTGCCTCTATAATCTTTGAGTACATAGCACTTAGGGATAAAACCTTGATCAAGCTCTTTAACTTCGGCACTAATAAAACCTATGGGTTTTTCGTTTTCTTGAATTAGATAAAACTGTATGTGTTTTAATTGTTCTTTGAGCGAAGCTTCTGAATACATCGAATTTAGCATATAATCAACTTGTTCCTGACCTATAATAGCCGGATAATGTTCATTCCAAATCTCATAAGCCAAATTTCTTATGCTTTTTATATGAATTGGTAGTGCATTGATTATAGTAAAATTCATACAAGTTTTATATTTGTGTATGCAAAGGTATATAAGTGTAGTAGGATTGTTAAGTATTGGTCTATTTTTCTTTTCATGCAAAGTTTCGAAAGCCGATAAATCGAACAAGAAAAAAGCAGAGGAAAAAATAGAGGTGAGTTTTAACGTTCGTATGGTAGAAAAATACTGTAAAGCACTTCGTATGAGCAAGCTATTAATTGACGAATACGAAGCTGAAAAATCTGCAAAATTTGAGAAGTTTTACGTAGTAAATAAGAAAGATAAACATAGCTATAAGTTATTTTTAGACGAGAATGGTTTTGCCACCATTAAGATTTGTCCGGGAGATTATTCAGTATATTTTATAGACAAAGTTGATGGAGTTCTCAATTCTCCAACTCCAAAATGTTTAGAGTGGAAAGAAATAGTAGATGCAGAATTTAGTGCACGAGAGAATGGCACAGAAATAAATTTTACAGTTACAAAAACATGTAATCCTTGTTCTATTCTAAAGCCTTAATGTTATAAGGTATTTTGATGGGCATAAAGGGAGGAGTTTCTCTTTTATAAGCTTCGTATTCAGGCCTAGTTTCTAATAATCTTTTTTCCATCATTGGGATAGAAATTAGTCGAAACATTAGGTACATTGAGATAGATCCTATGCATGTCCACCAATAATCTGGATTTGCATTAAATCCGATAAAGAAAATTCCTACCCAATAAATACATTCACCTAAATAGTTAGGATGACGAGATAATCTCCATAATCCAGATTGTATAAAAGCTTGTGGGTCTTTATTTTTCTTCTTGAAAATTTTTAATTGTTCATCGGCAATGAGCGAAATAACGACTCCGGTAAGCGAAACAGCTAAAGCTAAAATATCTAAGCCGTTAGTTTCTCCACCAAATTCAGTAATGGCAGGGTATAAGGGCAGCATACCCAAGAATATTTGCAAAGTTTGAAAGAGGTGAACACCGAAGAAAATACTTAGAAAAGCTTTCCATTTAGGGGCTTGTTTGAGTTTTATAAAGCGCCAATCTTCATGTTTTAAACCTTTCCAACCTCGAGCCCAATTAAGAGTTAGGCGTATGCCCCAGCTCATGACTGCAATAAGGACTAAAATATGTCGAAAAGAATCAATTTCCTTACCGCTTATTTTAAAGAAATAAAAAAGATAGACCATAGGAGCCAAACTCCAAAACGGATCGAATACGGAGCTATTATTAAAGGCTGCACTAAATAGATAAATGAATAGGGTAGAAGAGAACATCGCAATAGCTAGAGCTTCTAAAGGATGTATGTTAGCAGGGATATAGAATAGAATTGCTTGCCCTATACCAAAAGCAAAGGTGTAAATAAAGAAAAGGATTAGGAAAGAGAAGGATGCGTTAAAATTAACTTTCATAGGTTGGGATTACACATACCATTTAGCACAAACTTGTTCGGCAGCTTTTTGTTCAGCGGCTTTTTTGTTTTTGCCTTCTGCCTTAGCTTCTTCTACATTGTTGATATAAATGGTAACGGTATATATTTTATCGTTGTTTTCTAGCTTGGTTTCAATATGTTCAAAGCGCACGGGTTGTTTGTTTTTTTGTCCCCATTTAACTAGTTTACTTTTATAATCATTATCACTATTAACTAAGGCAAGTAGGTTCACGTTTTTATCGAACATTGCCAAGGTTTTTTTATAAGTAAAATTGAAACCTTTGTCGAGATACATAGCACCAATAAGTGCTTCAAAGGCATTTCCTTTGACGTCTTCAGGCATGATACTATTTTTGAATTCTCCTACGATTAGTTCGGGTATACCAGCTTTTTCGGCGAGTTGATTTAGTGTACTTCTCGACACAAAACGAGTTTTTAATTTAGTCAAACTTCCTTCGTCCATATGAGGGAAGGTTTTGAATAAATAATCTCCAATAATAGCGTCTAAGATAACGTCACCGAGGAACTCAAGTCGTTCATTATGTTGACGAAATAGTTCTTCTTGCGCGTTTGCGTATGATGCATGAAGAAAGGCGCGATAATATATAGACATATCGCGAGGAGTGTATCCAATAATTGATTTGAGTTTTTTTTCAAATCCTTTTTGGACGTAAGCTGGACGTGTATGACTGCCAAAGAAAAGCATGCATACTAAAATAATAAAAAATGAATGGAAAACGGCATTTAAGCCAATTTTTTTACAATAACAGAGGCATTATGTCCACCAAAGCCGAAAGTATTACTTAAAGCAGCATTAACGACTCTATCTTGAGGTTTCCAGAAAGTAAGATTAAGTTTTGGATCAATTTCTGGATCATCTTCGAAGTGGTTAATGGTAGGTGGTACTTTGCTATCTTGAATAGCGAAGATACAAGCAAGTACTTCAATTACGCCGGTTGCACCTAAAAGGTGACCAGTCATACTCTTCGTAGATGAGATATTTAATTTATAAGCATGTTCTCCAAATACCTCTTTAATCGCTTTAGTTTCGGCGATATCTCCAAGCGGAGTAGAAGTACCGTGAACATTGACATAGTCAATTTGATCTGGGGTCATACCAGCGTCGAGCAGAGCTAATTCCATTACACGTTTAGCGCCTAAACCTTCAGGGTGAGGGGCTGTGATATGGTTAGCATCGGCAGTAGCTGCGCCACCAGCAATTTCGGCATAGATAGTTGCACCACGTTTAACAGCGTGTTCGTATTCTTCAAGAACGAGAGCACCAGCACCTTCACCGAGCACGAATCCATCGCGAGTTTTATCAAACGGGCGTGATGCAGTTTCGTACTGTTCGTTGTTTGTAGAAAGTGCGTGCATAGCATTGAACCCACCAATACCACCGATATTTACGGCAGCTTCAGAGCCACCAGTAACGATGATATCAGCTTTACCGAAGCGAATAAAATTAATGGCATCGATAATAGCGTGAGTAGAAGAAGCACAAGCAGAAACCGCTGCATAGTTTGGTCCACGGAAATTATTTCGGATAGAAATATGTCCAGCAGCGATATCAACAATAGTTTTAGGAATAAAGAAAGGGTTGAAACGCGGGGTTCCATCACCTTTACCAAAAGCAACTAATTCTTCTACAAGGGTATCAAGCCCACCGATACCGCTCGACCAGATAACCCCAACGCGGTCTGGGTCGAAATTTCCTTCGGTAAGTCCTGCCATTTTAATGGCTTCGTCAGAAGAAACGATGGCATATTGAGCGAAAGCGTCAATTTTTCTAGCCTCTTTGCGATCCATGAATTGAGTAGGATCGAAATTTTTCACTTCGCATGCGAAGCGAGTTTTGAATTTCGATGCATCAAAACGGGTAATTGGAGCCGATCCACTCTTGCCTGCAAACAATGCTTGTCTGTACTCTTCAGCGGTGTTTCCAATAGGCGTCAGAGCGCCCATTCCGGTTACTACTACCCGTTTCAACGTCATTCGAAATAAAATTTAGTTAATAACTATTACTTTGTAGCGTTCTCCTCAATATACTTGATTGCATCACCTACAGTACCGATTTTCTCAGCTTGCTCATCAGGAATTGCGATTTCGAATTCTTTTTCGAATTCCATAATCAATTCAACTGTGTCTAATGAGTCAGCTCCTAAATCGTTAGTGAAGCTCGCATTTTCGGTTACTTCGCTTTCGTCAACTCCAAGTTTGTCAACGATAATAGCCTTTACTTTTGCTGCAATTTCTGACATAAACGTATTGTTTAATAGGTTTTACCGGGTGCAAAGTAAATAAAAAATAGCCTGATTAGACAAATTCTTTAATCATTATAGCTAATTTTACTTTAAATTACTTTGTTTTCCAGTGGTTTAACTTAATTTATTACTCGTTTGTTTTTTTAAAACTTCACCCTAAAATAAGGATAATTTTTTATTTATAGGTTACTTGTTTTACTGCTTCAATTATTCTGCTCACATTTGGTAAATACGCTTCAATTAATGAAGTCGCAAATGGGAACGGAACGTCTCTACCAGTAACACGTACTATTGGAGCATCTAAATAATCAAATGCTCTTTTTTGTGTCATATAGGTTACTTCTGTTGCAATATTTCCTAATGGCCAACTTTCTTCTACGATTACCATTCTGTTGGTTTTCTTAATAGATTCGATAATTAAATCGTAATCGATAGGACGTACAGAACGTAAATCGATAACCTCAGCATTTATACCCATTGCTTCTAGTTCTTCAGCTGCTTTGTGTACAATTTTCATCATTTTGCCAAATGATACAATTGTTACATCTGATCCTGGGCGGGTAATTATACCTTTACCTATAGGAATTAAATATTCTTCTTCTGGAACTACTCCTTTGTCGCCATACATTTGCTCACTTTCCATGAAAATAACAGGGTCATTATCACGAATAGCGGTTTTTAATAAACCTTTTGCGTCGTATGGATTAGAAGGAATAACTACTTTAAGACCCGGACAGTTTGCATACCAGCTCTCGAAGTTTTGTGAGTGTGTTGCTGCTAATTGACCAGCTGAACCTGTAGGGCCACGGAATACAATAGGTATGTTGAATTGCCCATTACTCATTTGGTAAATTTTTGCCGCATTATTAATGATTTGATCAATCCCTACTAATGAGAAATTGAAAGTCATAAATTCTATAATCGGACGTATTCCATTCATAGCAGCTCCTACCCCTATTCCAGCGAAACCTAATTCTGCAATTGGGGTATCGATTACGCGCTTAGGCCCGAATTCTGCCAACATTCCCTTTGATACTTTATATGCACCATCGTATTCGGCAACTTCTTCTCCCATTAAGAAGATGTTTTCGTCTCTGCGCATTTCTTCAACCATCGCCTCGCGAATGGCATCACGAAATTGTATTTCTCTCATAATTTTATTTTATGCAATTTGACTTTGCTTAACTAAGCAGAACAAAAGTATAAAAGTTTTAATATCTTCATGCTCTACTTTTGTAA
>DATCKI010000139.1:0-4436 GCA_036562365.1 Bacteroidia bacterium
TACCTTTAATAGCTGGAGGAGGGAATTCATCGATAAGCGGCAAGAAGAATTCATTAAGTTCCGAGGTTTTCAATCTACGTTTACGATTTTCGACCACCTTCATAGCTTCTTCAAGAGCTTTAAGGACGCGTTGTTTGGTTAGAACAGAGGTAAAGACTATAGGGAAGTCTTTGAATGGAGCTGTTTTTTCGTAAATAAATTCTTCGAATTTCTTAGCGGTATTGGTTTCTTTTTCAATCAAGTCCCATTTATTTACGATAACCACTAAGCCTTTATGATTTTTCTCTACAAGGTGTAGGATGTTTAAGTCTTGACTTTCGAGTCCTTGAGTAGCATCAAGCATTAGGATAGCCACATCACATTCTTCTATAGCTCTAATAGTACGAAGAACGGAGTAGAATTCGATATTTTCGGTTACTTTAGATTTTTTACGAAGTCCGGCTGTATCAAGCATCCAGAAATTGAAACCGAATTTATTGAAGTGGGTATGGATAGTATCGCGAGTAGTACCAGCGACAGGTGTAACGATATTACGATCTTCTTCGAGTAGAGCGTTAATAAAAGAAGATTTACCTACATTAGGGCGACCGACCACGGCAACTTTAGGGAGCGTATCTCTTTCGTCGAATTCATCTTTTTCAGTTTCTACGTATTTGATTACTTCGTCGAGTAGATCACCGGTTCCAGCGCCAGAGGTAGCAGAGATAGAGAATATTTCACCGAAACCAAGTCCATAGAATTCGTGAATATCGTTTTCGCGCATAGCGTTATCCACTTTATTCACGGCAATGAGTACAGGTTTTTTAGATTTGCGAAGCATATCAGCCACGGCGAGGTCTGGGTGAGTGGTACCTGTAGTAACGTCAGTAACGAAAATAACGACATCACATTCGTCAACAGCCATTTTCACTTGTTTATTAATTTCGGATTCGAAAACATCATCGGACCCGCTGATATAACCACCTGTATCGATTACAGTAAATTCTTTACCACCCCATTCGGTTTTACCGTAATGGCGGTCGCGAGTTGTACCCGAGGTTGGGTCAACGATTGCCTCACGACTTTCGGTGAGGCGGTTAAACAAGGTACTTTTCCCGACATTTGGACGACCTACAATAGCAACAATAGTACTCATACGTGCAAAAATAATAAATTGCGGAGAGAAGGGGTAATTTGACAAAAAAGCCGTACGGAAGAACCGCACGGCTTCTTGAAGTAGTTTTACAAGCTAAAATTATTGTTCAGCAAGAATAATAGCTTTGTTTTTATTCATTTCGAGCACACCGCTTTTAATTTCGATGTATTCGGTTTTATCGTTTGCGGTTACCACTTTAATTTTTCCTTTACCTAGTGTACTGATAATAGGAGCGTGGTTATTTAAGATACCGAAAGATCCGTCAGATCCAGGGAGTTGCATTTTTTTAGCTTCTCCGCTGAAAAGGATAGAGTCCGGTGTTATGATATCTACGTACATACGTTACGTTGTTTAACGGTTATTATTTACGAGCTTCAGCTAACATTTTCTCACCGGCTTCGATCACATCTTCGATAGTACCTTTTAAGTTGAAGGCAGCTTCTGGATATTGGTCAACTTCACCGTCGATAATCATGTTAAAGCCTTTGATAGTATCTTCGATGCTTACGAATACACCTGGGATACCGGTAAATTGCTCAGCAACGTGGAATGGTTGAGATAAGAAGCGTTGAACACGACGTGCGCGGTGTACAACAAGTTTATCTTCTTCGCTTAACTCGTCCATACCAAGGATTGCGATAATATCTTGAAGTTCTTTATAACGTTGTAAGATTTGCTTAACGCGTTGAGCAGTGTTGTAGTGTTTCTCACCTAAGATAGCTGGAGAAAGGATACGAGAGGTTGAGTCAAGAGGGTCAACCGCAGGATAGATACCTAACTCAGCAATTTTACGGCTCAATACAGTAGTAGCATCTAAGTGCGCGAAAGTTGTAGCTGGCGCAGGGTCCGTTAAGTCGTCGGCAGGTACATAAACCGCTTGAACTGAAGTAATGGAACCATTTTTAGTAGATGTAATACGCTCTTGCATTAGACCCATTTCGGTAGCAAGAGTAGGTTGATAACCAACGGCAGATGGCATACGACCTAATAAAGCCGATACCTCAGAACCTGCTTGAGTGAAACGGAAGATGTTGTCGATGAAGAAAAGGATATCTTTACCAGCACCGCTGTTACCATCACCATCACGGAAATATTCAGCGATAGAAAGACCAGATAAAGCAACACGAGCACGTGCTCCAGGAGGTTCGTTCATCTGACCAAACACGAATGTAGCTTTAGACTCTTTTAATTCGTCAAGATTTACTTTAGATAAATCCCAGCCACCTTCTTCCATAGAGTGTTTGAATGCATCACCATATTTCATGATACCTGCTTCAATCATCTCACGCATAAGGTCGTTACCCTCACGAGTACGCTCACCTACACCTGCGAATACAGATAGACCACCGTGACCTTTAGCGATGTTGTTAATTAACTCTTGAATTAATACGGTTTTACCTACACCGGCACCACCAAATAATCCAATTTTACCACCTTTTGCATATGGCTCAATAAGGTCAATAACTTTGATACCTGTATATAATACTTCGGTTGAAGTAGATAAGTCTTCAAATTTAGGTGGCTCACGGTGAATTGGATAGCCGCCTTTTTTGTCAACTTGCGGAAGACCATCAATTGCATCTCCAGTTACGTTGAATAAGCGACCTTTGATACCTTCACCAATTGGCATGGTAATCGCAGCACCTGTAGCAAGAACTTCCATTCCTCTACGTAAACCATCTGAAGAGTCCATCGCTACTGTACGCACAGTATCTTCTCCAATGTGTTGTTGTACCTCAAGTACCAATGTAGTACCGTTATCACGCTTAACTTCTAATGCTTCGTAAATGTTTGGCAGATTCTCTGCGTTTTCAAACTTTACGTCGATAACCGGACCAATGATTTGTGAAATCTTACCTGTTGACATATTTTACTTTATAAAAAAGAGTATTCTTATGAATTTGGGTGCAAAGGTATGATTATTTTAAAAAGAAACGAATTTTTCTGTTACCTCTTTTTAGGTATTTTTATTTTGTTGATTCCGAGCGTCTTGTATTGTGTGCTTTATTTTAATTGCTTTAATTATGTCTTTATCTTACCTTTCAGCCCATTAATTCTTAGCTATTTATTATATGAAGTCAATTTATTCCCTGGCGTTTTTTAGTATATTTTCTCTTAGTTTATCCGTTAGTGCTCAAAAAGGAACTACCGCTCATGGAGATACTATTTTAATTGAAACTTTCCCTGTTTGGCCAGGATGTGAAGATAATGCTGAATTTAGTAGTCCAGAAAAATGCTTTAATGCAAAATTAGCGGAACATATACGCACTAACCTGAAATATCCTCCACTAGCCGTAGAAAATGAGGTACAAGGTCGAGTTAATATAAGCTTTGTGATCTCTTATGAAGGTGAAGTAACCGATATTAAGCTGCTTGGGGATAAAAAATTGGGCTATGGACTCGAAACGGAGGCGGTTCGAGTTATAAAATTACTCCCGGCTATGAAACCTGCCACTTCAAATGGACAGTCTGTTAATATGAAATATAGGGTTCCTATTGTTTTTAAATTGATGTAATTCAATTTTAAATTCACAATTTCAAAATTATATTTGCTCTTTTATTAATTGTATGCCAGGAGTTGATGATCTTTGGGTCCACATAATTGGTTGGGTGGGCGGAATTATTGTGGTTATTGCATACCTTTTAAATACAACTGGAAAATTATCAGCCAAAGATTTTTGGTATCAATTCCTTAATTTAATAGGGAGTATAGCTTTAATTATAAATACTTATTTGGTTGGTGCATACCCTAGTGCGGCAGTGAATGTTATTTGGGTAATTATTGCTGTGGGCGGTCTGATTAAAAGTAAAAAATCTCATACAAGTTAATTTTCTTACTTTTTTCTTTAAAATCGTATAAGTTCAAGTATATAATTTTAGCTATTTTCTTGCTAATATTAGGATGCTTTTGTATTCACATTATTCTTTCTTTAGTGTATTAATAGCCTATTCTAAAGGCTTTAAGTGTTTTGTACCCTATTTTTTGTTTTATTTATTTTACTAAATTTGATTATAAACTTCTCTTTATGAAAACACTTTACACTCTTTTATTTTTTGTATTTAGTATATCCATTTTTGCTCAAGACAAAGCTGTTGTTTATCCAGGTTGCGATAGCAAGGATAATAGTAAAATTGAAAGATGTTTCAATGAGTCGGTGATGGAATTTATTGAAAAGAATATTAGCTATCCTAAAGAAGCCATTGACGCCAAAAAAGAAGGAACGGTATATATTAAATTCGTGATAGACACGAAGGGTAATATTACGCAAGTAGAAAATGCGCTTTCTGGAAATGGCTTGGG
>DATCKI010000117.1:0-3616 GCA_036562365.1 Bacteroidia bacterium
GCATCCAACTCCAGCTGTGGGCGGATTCCCTAAGGCCGATTCGTTACCATTTATTGAAAATAACGAGAAATATAATCGCGAAATGTATGCGGGTTTCTTTGGAATTAGTGAAGGTCCTAACCAAATAGAAACCTATGTGCAATTGCGAACTGCAAGAGTATTTGATAATGGTATTTTATTCTTTGCTGGTGCAGGAATTACCGAAGGTAGCGATGCCGAAGCCGAATGGATAGAAACCGAAAATAAATGTAAGATTTTATCTAATTTTTTATAGTGAAAAAGGGTATACGCGAAATTGCTGAATTGTGCTATGCGAATGGAATTAAGAAAATAGTTCTTTCGCCTGGAAGTAGATGTGCTCCACTTACCATAGCATTCACCGAGCATGCCCATTTGAAATGTTACCAGATTATAGACGAACGCTCGGCGGCTTTTTTTGCGCTCGGACTTGCACTAGGCTCGCATGAACCAGTGGCGCTTATTTGTACCAGCGGTTCGGCCGTTTTAAATTATGGTCCAGCCCTGGCAGAAGCTTTTTACTCCGATGTGCCTTTAATAGCCTTAACAGCTGATAGACCCGCGTATAAAATTGGTCACCAAGATGGCCAAGCTATCAATCAGGTAAATGTGTTCCAAAATTTCGTTCATCACAGTCTGAACCTTAATGCAGATTTTGAGTCGGACGAACAAATGTGGCAAGCGCATACTCAATTCAAAAATGCGCTTAAAGACTTAAATAAAGGACCTGTACACGTTAATTTTCAGTTTGATGAACCTCTCTATCAAATAGCCGATGTTCACCCAGAATTTAAGGCTGAGAAAGTACTTTTTCAAATTGCCAATCAAGAAAAAGCACTGCCCGATTTAAGTAGTAAGAAAATCATGATTATAGCTGGACAGACAGAAGGTTCTGTGGAGCTTAATAAATTGATTGAAACCTTCGAAAAATATAATCAAGTAGTTGTTGTAGGCGAAGCAATATCGAACATAAATGCAAAGGGATTTATTAGAAATCCAAACGAAATAATCCGTCATTCCTCAGTAGAAGAACGTAATGCTTTATTGCCTGATATCGTTTTTACCTTTGGAAAAGGGATTGTTTCAAAAATATTCAAGACCTGGCTTATCAATTCAGATATTGCCCATTATCATATCGATTTACAAGGCCGAGAAATCAATACCTACAAGAGTTTTAAAGATGTTTTTACAGAAGATGTTCTACACTTTTTAGCAAGATTAAAATCCGAATTAAAAGAGGAAATATCAAACTATAAACAGATTTGGAATGCAAAATACCAAGAACAAAAAGAGAAGTTTTTGCAAAATGTAGAGGTAGAATTTTCAGACGTACTTGCCTATAAAACTTGTTTAAATCAATTATCGAGTCAAAGTGTATTACATGCGGCTAATAGCATGAGTGTGCGCTATGTGAATTTCTTAGAGAGTTTTATTCCTGAGCAAATACAAGTATTTGTAAACAGAGGGGTAAGTGGTATAGATGGAAGTAGCAGTACAGCATTGGGCATAAGTGTAACAAATGATAAAGAAAATTGGATTTTAACGGGCGATTTAGCGTTTCAGTACGATGTAAATGCTTTTTGGAATAAATATGTGCATGAAAGAGTAAAAGTGGTAGTATTCAATAATAGTGGAGGTGGAATATTTAGAATGATAGATGGTCCACAGAGTAGGCCTAATTTACTTCCGCATTTTGAAACACCAATAGAATCAGATGCAAAAGGAATTGCATTACGAAGTAAAATGAATTATTTTCGTGCCAGCAATTTAGAAGAATTAAGGGTAGGGTTAGAAGAATTAAAGAAATCGGAAAAAGCAGGAATATTAGAAGTGTTTACAAACCCTGAAGTGAACGAAAAAGTATATAAAAACTGGATTAGTAAATTATAATAAAGACAATGAGAAATTGGCAAACCATAAAAGAGTATAGCGATATACGTTTTGAATTTTTTGAAGGTATTGCGAAAGTTACCATTAATCGTCCGCAAGTATACAATGCATTCAGACCTGAAACGAATATACAAATGTTAGAAGCATTTGATATTTGTAGAGAGCGTCAAGATATACGCGTGGTGATTTTGACTGGAGCTGGCGATAAAGCATTTTGTAGTGGTGGCGACCAAAACGTTAAAGGAGTAGGTGGTTATGTAGGCGAGGATGGAGTTCCGCGTTTAAATGTATTAGACTTACACAAGAAAATTCGTTCGCTACCTAAACCAGTTATCGCAATGGTAAATGGCTATGCTATTGGAGGTGGACACGTATTACACGTAGTGTGCGATTTAACGATAGCTTCAGAGAATGCAAAATTTGGTCAAACGGGTCCTAAAGTTGGAAGTTTTGATGCTGGTTTTGGATCTTCGTATTTAGCGCGTCATGTTGGACAGAAAAAAGCGAGAGAGATTTGGTTCTTATGTAATCAGTACACTGCAAAAGAGGCTGAGGACATGGGAATGGTAAATAAAGTGGTTCCATTAGAGCAATTAGAAGACACAACGGTAGAGTGGTGTAAGACCATAATGAAGCGTTCGCCATTAGCGGTGCGTATGATTAAGCGTGGTTTAAATGCGGAGTTAGATGGTCAGACTGGTATCATGGAATTTGCGGGAGATGCGACTTTAATGTATTATTTAATGGAAGAGGCGCAAGAAGGTAAAAAAGCCTTTTTAGAGAAGCGCGACCCAGACTTTGGAAAGTATCCATTATTCCCATAGAAAAAGGATTAATAATATTAGAACGGCTCAAGGAATTGGGCCGTTTTTTTTGTGATTATTTGTTTGTGTTTGGTAAAAATTATAAGCTTAATTTAATTGTGTTGCAGAATTCAACTCAACAAGGCAATGGTTGGATGTAATATTTAACCGCAAAGGCGCAGAGAACGCAGAGGTTACGCAAAGTATTATTAGATTGCCCTAATGAACATGGGTTGTTAAATAAAAGTTCAACTCGATCAAAACACATAAACTAAAGTTTAAAATAATTGCGTTGCAGGAAGCAACTCCCTACTTTTTTAAGGAGGGGTGGCCGTAGGCTGGGGTGGTTGTTTGTAAGATTAAAAACCGCAGAGGTCGCAAGGAATTACAGAGAATGAAGGGTTGCGAAGCAACATCTTGCGTCGCAATGAAAATTTTAATAGAATTATTACAGATAATATTCATTTCAAAATCAAATATTTTTTGTAAATTTAATGTATGCCAAACACCCACCAACTAAATACGAAAATCGTTAAATGGAACTACGTTCCATCTAGTACGCAGCTGAGATATAATTATGAGGTAATCGCACAGGTTAATCCTAATTTTTACTCTAAGAATGGTGCTTGCGCCAGCGGGGTTCCTTAAATACTGAAACTTGGTGTATTGCTGACTATGGAAATAGATTCCGAACAAATTATAGTTATGATGCGGATGGAAACATATTAAATTTGAAAAGGTATAGTGGAACTGCAACATTAATGGATAATATCTCGTATACTTATTCTGGTTTGAACAATAGATTAATGAGTGTAACGGATCCTATTTCTACTCCAGCTATTACGACAGATATTGAAGGGACATCGAATTTTAATTACGATGCTATAGGAAATTTAGTCAGTGAT
>DATCKI010000133.1:0-6021 GCA_036562365.1 Bacteroidia bacterium
TTGTAAAAAAGATGAAGCTAAGCCAGAAACTCCAGAGACTAAATCTGGAGGTGCTGTTATTATTTGTGAAGGTTTATTTGGTAATGCAAATAGTAGAATAGACTATTATAACAACGAAACTGAAACACTCGAGACTAATGTATTCTTTAAAGCAAACAATAGAGTTTTAGGCGATGTTGGTCAATTTGCTATTGAGTTTAATAACGAAATTTTTGTAGTTGTAAATAATTCGGGTAAGATTGAAAGAATTAATAAGACTAATTTTAAATCTATTTCTATTATTCAAAACTTACAAAGTCCAAGAATTATATTGCCACTTAGCAACAAGCTATACATTAGCGACTTATACGCAAACAAAATTCATATAATCGCCTATCCTTCATTAACTTATAGTAATAGCATTGCCTTAAATGGTTGGGTAGAAGAAATGGTAGAAATCGACAATTTCGTATATTCTTCGAACAACAACAAACCATATATATACGTAATTAATAAATCAACAGATATTATAGTCGATAGTATTGCAACAAATGAGGCGCCAGGTTCAATTGCACTTGATAAAAACAATAAAATTTGGGCATTAACAGGAACTACAGGAGGAAGTGTTTCACTTCTAAAAATTAATCCACAAAGCAAAACGGTAGAAGCAAATTATGCGGCAAATGTAAATGGGGCAATGAAACTTCGTATTAATAAAGCTAAAGATCATTTATACTTTTTATCAGGTTCCAAAGTGTTTCATATGGGAATAAATGATGCCAGTCCATCTGTTTTTGTAGAACAAAACAATGCAAATTGGTACGGATTAAAAGAAGAACCAAGCACTGGCAATATTTGGATATGCAATGCAAAAAGTTTCGTAGAAAATGGAGAGGTTCAAGTTTTCACACCCAATGCTCAGTTACTTAAAACAATAGAAACTGGAATTAATCCGAACGATATCGTATTTTTACAATAAAATACTTTTTATGAAAAATGCTTTAATCCTTGCTCTACTTATTCCATTCTCCTTATTTGCTCAAAAAGAGATTGCGGTAGAATTAATTCAAGAACAAATTGATGAAAGTGAGCTTGTGAAAATCACAAGTGTTAAGATTAAATCAGAACATATAATTGTTGTAAAATTCAGTTATATAGGAACAAAAAAAGACGAAATAAAAGCGAGTTGGAGCGGTGCAATGCTAAGAAGTTTACCTCCAATTGCTCATATAAATTTATACCATATTACTATTTCAGACACCCAGAAGAGAGTAAATCGTAAGATTAAATTAAATCTATATGAGATTTACAAAAATCAGCTAGATTATGGAGTTAAAATAGTCTTGAATGGAAATAAGGACCAAATTTTCTTAAAAGGAGCTTTAAAAGTTGAGCCTAATTAGCAGGTGGCGCCACAGGTTCTTTAATAAGTTCCATTAAGCGCAACGAAATATTTGCCATTACTATTTTCATATTCGCATTCCTATCAACATAGTAAAGTGATTTTTCTAGCATATTTCTAATCTCATTTGCATTAGACGCATTAATAAATTTACTAAATTTAGGAATGAATGAGCGTTCAGCCGAGGTCATTCTATTCAACTCTGGCATTTGGTGTGCGCTTATTAAAGACTCACGAATAAGGTGTAAACAATAAGCCAAGAAAGTCTTTTGTTTATCGCGGCTCATGGTATGGAAATTATCAGCGAATTTTAATAATGCTGGCACATCGGTTCTATAAGCGGCCAACATCCATTCGCGGAATAAATTTACAGATTCCGAATTATCTTCTTCATTAATAAGCCACTGAGCTAGATTATAATTTCCGTTTGCAATATTAACAATTTCAGTAGCGCGTTGAATATCAACACCATGTTTTTGAGTAAGTGCTTCAAGCATTTCCCAATCTTCAATTTTATCTAATTTAACTAATTGAGTTCTAGATAAAATAGTATTTAAAATATCAGATGGAGAATTAGAAACAAGTAAGAATAAAGTCTGAGCAGGTGGTTCTTCTAAAATCTTAAGCAATTTAGGAACGGCAGAATGGAAGAATAATTCAGGCAACCAAACTAAAACCACATTATAATTAGCTTCATAAGGTTTATATTGAAGGTCGCGGTGAATTTCAGAAACCGATTCCACATTAATTATGGGTTTCTTATCTTCCTTACCTAAATACTGAACCCAATCAGAGATACTTAAATAGGGATTTTCGAAGAAAGCATCCTTAAAATCAGCGAATTGGTCTTTATACGTACTAACTTTTTCAGTTTTATTAGCTGTAATAGGAAATACGATTTTAAGGTCGGGATGTGCTAATTGAGAAACTTTTCGACAAGCTTCACACACACCACAACTATCTGATTCTTGCGGACTTTTACAAAACAGGTATTGAGTATAAGCCAAGGCAAGAGGCAAGTTTCCTCCCCCTTCCATACTCACAAACAACTGAGCATGAGGAATTCTATTTTCGGCAATAGCCTGAATAAGTTTCGTTTTTAATTTGGCATTTCCTGGAATGTCATTAAACCTCATGTTGATAAATGCTTTTTAAGTATAAAATACTGTTTATTAATTTTGTCAAAATTAGTCACAACATTTTAGTTTCTATGCAAACCATCGATAAATTTTCTTTTTCTGGACAAAAAGCCTTGATACGTGTGGATTTCAACGTACCTTTAAATGCTGAATTTCAAATTACCGATAGCACTCGTATTATTGAGGCGCTTCCAACTATCCAAAAAATATTAAAAGATGGTGGTTCAGTAATCTTAATGTCGCATTTAGGTCGTCCAAAAGAAGGTCCAGCAGAAAAGTATTCTTTAAAACATTTAGTTTCTTTTTTAAGTGAAAAGCTAGGAACTGAAGTGAAATTTGCTCCAGATTGTATTGGTTCAGAAGCACAAGAATTAGCTTCAAATTTAAAATCTGGGGAAGTTTTATTACTCGAAAATCTTCGTTTCTATAAAGAAGAAGAAAAAGGTGATCCCGCATTTGCGGAGAAACTTTCAAAACTAGGTGATATTTATGTGAATGATGCCTTTGGAACAGCACATCGTGCTCATGCAAGTACAGCTGTTATTGCGCAATTCTTCCCAAATAAATCTAGTTTTGGATATTTAATGGCCCGCGAAATTGAGAATATCTCAAAAGCTATTGAAAGTCCTGAAAGACCTTCAGCAGCCATAATGGGTGGAGCTAAAATAAGCGATAAACTGGCTTTAGTAAAGAATTTAATCGGTAAAGTTGACCGTATATTTATAGGAGGCGGTATGGCCTTTACTTTTATTAAAGCTCAAGGAGGAAAAATTGGTAACTCTCTTTGTGAAGAAGATATGCTTGAAACTTGTGCTCAATTATTAAAAGAATCAAGTGCAAAAGGTACCGAATTTGTTTTACCAGTTGATGCTGTAATTAATAATGCCTTTGCAAACGAAGGTGATATTAAAACCAGCTCAATTAATGAAATACCTGATGGTTTTATGGGTCTAGACATTGGTCCTGAATCTGTAAAACTTTTTGATTCTAAAATTCAAGACACCAAAACTATTCTATGGAATGGGCCTATGGGGGTTTTTGAAATGAGTTCGTTTGAAAATGGAACTAAAGAAGTTGCTTTATCAATTGCAAAAGCTACATCAAACGGAACATTCTCATTAGTTGGTGGAGGTGATAGCGTTGCCGCTGTTAATAAATTTAACCTAAAAGATAAAGTAAGTTACGTTAGTACCGGCGGTGGTGCAATGTTAGAATATATTGAAGGTAAGATTTTACCAGGAATTAAAGCGGTTAACGAAGCTAATTAATGGATCCAAGAAGAGAAGCATTTTCAAAAGTATTTGCCAAGTACGTACCAGAATCTGCCATTTCTTGGTGTGTCGATTTAATATTCGAACACGCTATTCAACTTAAAATTACCCGAGCTCGTCAATCTAAGCTCGGCGATTATAGACATCCATATGGGGGTAAAGGTCATCGTATTACTATAAACCATGACCTTAACCCCTATCATTTTTTAGTAGTCTACGCTCATGAAATTGCCCACTTAATTTGTTGGAATCAGTTTAAAAACAGAGTGGCCCCTCATGGAAAAGAATGGCAAACTATTTTTTCTCATCTACTAAAACAACTTATCCATTTAAACTGTTTTCCACCCGAAATTTCTTCTTATTTAAATAAACGTGGATTTCAACAAGCAGCATCGAGTTGTGCAGACCCAGAATTACTTGAATTGCTAAGAAAATACAATAAAAGCAGCGATATCATAACGCTCAATGAAATTCCGCACAATTCTTTATTTATCATTAGAAACGGTAGAGTTTTCAAAAAGGGCCCAGCTCAAAGGACTCGATACAAATGCTTAGAAATGACTACGAATCAGGCATATCTAATACACGGAAGCGCCGAAGTTAAACCTTACGAAAGTAAACTATAATATCGTTTGCAGTTTCCAAAAAACTGTCTTAAATTGCGTGCAGTATCAAAATTTTATTCCCTTTACTAATGAAACGAACCCTACTAATTCACGTTGCGTTATTATTTGTTCCTACAATAATATTTTCGCAAAATTCACGTCAAAAAGAAATAGTTAGCGCCCAAAACACCGAAATTATTTATTCCTCTGCAAATAGGGCTGGAAGTAAAGATATTTTTGTGCCTTCAGAAAAATACCCAAGAGGATTTGAAAAAGAAACTATTTTTTTAGAGCAATATCAACCCGGTGGGCCATTAGATATATTTCATTATCAATCTGAAGATCTAGATAAGCGTGATCAGTTTTCTAAGCATTTCAAAACTGAAGATGGTAAATATGTTGCACTTATTACGTCAGGTCCTCAACACTATTTAAAAAATGGTCTTTGGAATACAATTCTAAATAAAATAACTCCTGTTAATTTACCTTCGTTCCCATATGGTAATGAGTATAATACTCATCATACTTATTATGGAACGAGTGCTTCGAATTTGGTAAAAATTACAGAGAATGGACAAGATATACTCATCTTTAGTCAACCCAAATTTGAATTCATAGATGCACAAAACAACACTCTTAAAACGCTTGAATTCAATAATTTTTCTAATGTAAGTGTTTCTGGAGAACATTTGACATATTCTAATATTAGTCCGGGTATTGATCTAGTTTTAGACCAAAATGCTGCTGGATTTAAATATAGTTTTAAAATAAATAGTTTAAACGCTCTACAAAATATACCAGATGGCGCAGTTTCATTACGTATAGTTGACCATTTCAATGTAGGAGCAGGTATGAGTCCGGTTACTACAGAAAACAATGGATATATAGAATTTCAAAATGGATCACATAAAATTAAAATAAAGCAATTTAGTTTATATGATTCAAAACCAATGCCAGATTTAAGTAGCGCTAAAAACATTCGCTTTAGTAATGGCAATTTGAGTTATGAAATTGAATTAGAATGGCTTACCAACACTGCTCGTTCATTCCCAATCATAATAGACCCAACTATTACTTATACACCTAATAATTCGATTTATTGGACAGGAACCGTAGATGATGACTCAGGATGTGATTTCTCTACAGATAATGATTCTGATGAGAATATTCGTGTAGGATTTGATGATGGAACTATTGATAATGACTATTACAGTGGTTATGCACAATTCAATATTGCATCTCTTCCAACAAATGCATGTATCTCCAACTCATATTCTAGATTTTATCAATACAATTTCAGAAACCCTCAGTCTGGAAGTCAATGTTGGGGTAATGATGATCAACTAAGTTTCTTTTATGGAACTACGAATCCAATAAATATTAATCTGGTTGCATCATCATGCGATGCAATTAATACAGCAATTGCTTCTGGTCCAGCATTTGCTACATATAATGTTTTTAGTGGATATACTTTAGGTACTGGTAATGGCTGGAAAGCATTCCCTCCTAGTTTAAATGCCTCAATTACGAGCATACTAGGGTCACAAACTATTTATAATGTAGTTTTAGATCAAACAGGATCACATTCTGACCCCGGAACTCAATTTTGTTGTTTCTGTACTCCA
>DATCKI010000141.1:0-8323 GCA_036562365.1 Bacteroidia bacterium
TTTTCAATGGCTTGTTCGTAGGCATGAATAATCTTGGTAACTTCCGTATCCGATTCGAATATACTTTCCCATATGGTTTTATTAGGATCGAAAGGAGGATCTTGACTTAGGAATCCAACTTTTATATCATTTCTAAAAATTACTTTCCCAGAATCAGGATATTCTTCTCCAGCTAATATACGCATGAGAGTACTTTTACCTTTTCCGTTTCTTGCAATTAAAGCAGCTTTATCGCCGTGATCTAAAGATATATTGAGGTCAGTAAATAATATGCGGTCTCCGTAACTTTTAGAGAGATTATTAGTTTGTAAGTAATTCATTTTAGTTCTGTTTGACTTTCAATGTATCTCCTGGGTTTGATGGGGGAGGCGTAGTGTTTTTACGACTATTTCCCGGTCTTTGTGCTGGAGTTTGTGGCGTTGTTGGCGCCGGTGTTTGTGGTGTAGTATTGTTCTTCTTCTTCTTCTTCTTCTTCTTTTTCTTAAAAGTAATTTCTTTCCAGCTATCAAATGAGGTTGAGAAGTTCAAACCTACCCCTTGCGTATATGGGAAGGCTACCGTTAGGTATCCGTCGTTTGACCTATTAAATGCTCTAAGTCGTAATCGACCATCATCCGTTATTTTATATTCGATGTTTACGTCGATAATACCAGCTGTTTTAGAGGCATTATTATTTCCACCACCAGTTGAAGTATTATTATTTGTGGCAACTCCAAAGTTACCATCTATGATAATTCTATCATTTAAAAACTTCCCAGATACGTTTAATTCAACTTCATTACTTCCGCTTGAAGTTCCATCAGCAGCTCTATATCGTACTCCTAAATCCACATTTCCGGTTAATGAAGATAACCAGTTGCTTAATTGGTTTGATAGTACTTCTAATGAGTTTGAACCTGCTGCACCACCTCCTGAGAAACCAATAGAACCAGAACTGTTTGATGGAGGAACAAATTGCCCTAAAACAAGTAAGGAGAATGCTTGTTTGTTCTTTTCGTCCTCACTGGTTAATCTTTGATTAATGGTTGTTTTAAACTCATCGCTTTGAGTTGGGAAGTCTATGCCAAATGAAATTAATGGATTCATTAATTGTCCACCTAAATTCACTAATACATTCGTAGTGGTTTTAGATTTATAACGTAATGAATCTGCTGAACCCATAGTCTGATTTTGCACTAATGGATATGGCGAAGCTCTTAATTCGTATACAGCTGAAGCGTTTATTTTTGCATTTATTGGGTCTCCACTCCAATAAATCATACCACCTGGTTTTAACTGTAATTTTTTATTGATGATATTCTCAAGCGTAAATAAATAATCTCCTTTATACACTTCAAATTCTCCGAACATTTTAAGTTCGAAAAGTTTGTTTAATTCTATACGTAAACTACCTCTACCTTGAGCTTTTAAAACATCTCCAACGGTTTCGTCGAATATTATTTGTACTTCACAATTTTCGGTAACATCTATAAACATATCCAGTGTAACTACACTGATTTCTTTTTTTAGATTCGTATTATCTACTTTACCTGTATCTCTACTATCGTAGAAAACTACGAAGTTATTGCTTGTTGCCTTAGAAGGACCAGAATTCATTGGTAGGAATAGCTTTCCACCATCTTCGGTTTTTGCGTTGGCAGTGATTTTAATATCGTCGAAAGGACCTTCAATTTTAACTAAGCCTGTTGCTGGTATAGTTCCATAAAAAGCGTCGCCTTGTTTGAATTTGGTGTTAAGGAATAAGAAGTCGTTTGCATTTATAGCTAGCTTAAGTGCCATGTTGGCAAAGTAACTATGATTTAATTTACCTGTAAGTTTAGCTGTTTCGCCTCTAGTATCGGTTAGTGTAATTGAACCTACATTTATTTCTTTAGAATTTAATACTATACCTTTTCCAGGGTCTGAATTTAGTTTATATCTACATCCAATAATAGGAACTGTTATTGCGGCATCAACCAATCGCGCCGTACCTCTTAAGTCTGGCTTTTTTATGCTACCTAATAATTGCATACGTCCCGATAATTTTCCTTGCATATCGGTTACTATTGGAGCTAGGAATAATTCGGCTACTGATATTTGGAAGTCGTCGAAATTGATCGGAATATTAAATTGATCAGTTTTACGTAATGGATAGAATTTACCTCTATTTATGGTAAATGAATTTCTGTTTTTATAAAGCAAATTGGCATCTATATTCAATACTTCTTTTTCGATATCATAAACCGAACTAACTACTAATCGTCCTAATTCATTTTGGTTGAAATAAAGTGAGTCGCCTGTTATTTTGGCTTCAAGGAAAGGCTGTTTTAAAGTTTGACGTGAAATCACACTTCCATTTATGATTCCAGCAAGTTGACCAGCATCTTTTCCTAAGAATCGGTTTGCAAATCCAAGAGGGAAATTTTGAACGGTTAATTCTATTTTATCGCTCGTTTCATTTCCTGCAAGCCCATTAATATGTAAACTTTGTCCCGTATTGGTTTTAAAGGTTAAATCTTCAACCAATAATCCCTTTTTGCTATAATGTAAATTACTGCTTGTTGAGTGTACGAATTTATATTCTTGTAAACTGAAATGACTTGGGAATACGGTAAAAGTATAGGTGCTATCTTTGGTAAATTTAGTTCCTATTTTTAAATTACCTTCGGTAAGATTCAGTTCATCGTCATCCCAAGAAAGTGTGAGTAATACGCTGTCTTTATAAGCTTCAGAAATAATTTTTGTATTGGTGAAATACATACTATCTGAAACAAAGAATTTGTTAGCTATTGAATTTAATGAAATTTCATTTTCGTCGCTATACATATTAAAGTTCCAGTTCTCAAGTCTTAATTTATTATAGGCAATACTGCCTGAAGTCATTACGATATCTAATTCAGAACGTTGAGTTCTGTAAAGCCCATTTAATTTGGTATTCTTAGCTATACTAAGTTGAGGTATAAATACTTCTGTAATTGGGTTTACGTAAGTTAATTCAATATTAAATGCAAAGGATTGTGGTTCTTTTGCTTTTACGGTATCGTATTTAAGATTGAAAGATGGGAAATAGATATCTGTATTCCGAAGTATGTTATGATATAGAGGTACAAACTTAAATTGTCCAACTAATATGGCATTTATATAATCGGAATTTAGTTTGAAACTTCTATTAGAACCCATAGAGTCGGCATAGATAGTAAGTTTATTTAGTTGATAACGATTTTCTTCATTTTTTCTGAAGACTATACTATCAGCCGAAACATTACCCATTAGGTCGTCTATATTGCTGAATTTAGCATTAAGTGAAAGATTTATTTTTTCTACTTGAAGGGTATCTTTTATCAAATTAGTTTTTCGTAGGTCCCAGTTTTTTATGAAAATATTTCCATCTATTTCTGAACGTTTTTGCCGTAAGTTGATGGTTATACTATCTGTAGATAGATTTAGATTAGGGTCGTCGATATTTATTCTACCCGATATGAATTTAGAGTCTAAACCAGAGTTTGTAGATATATTATGATAGGTATATCCTTTTAAAGTAAATTCTTGTAGATTCCCGTTTAAACGGACTTTTAATTTGTCGTAATTGAAAGATTCTCCGTTTATATCTAAATCGAATACTGTATTCCCTAATAAGTTAGACCCTGTAATTTTAGCAAGGTTTATTCCGTCACTTTTTATATGTCCACTATATTTTGGATTTTTGAATTTTTCGTCGCCACTTAATTTGATATCGGTACTTACATTTCCTATATCAGTTTTAAAGGTTCCATAAGCAACAAAATCGTGAATTAATCCGGTGAATTCTCCATTGAAGTATATTTGTCCCAATGCAGCCATTTGAGCAGGTAATTCCAGTTTTTTACCTTCTGCAAAAGGTGGTAAAGGGATATTTTTTAGGTCATTAACGGTAGTTTGAATTCTATCAGCCTCTAACATAATGAAGGTTTCATTTATGTTTGGAAGTCCAATTAAATCGGCATCAGCTTCAATAATAGTATTATTCCAAGTTCTTAACTTTAGATTTTTTAAACGTAAGTTCGAAATTGGGCCTTTGGCCTTTGCACTTAAGTCTATACTTAAATCTAAGCCCTTTAAGTTATCTGTAAAGTAGGCAATAGTTGATGCATTGACTTTCGTTTCAGTGAGTTCTGCATCAAATCGTACACTATCCATAAAATAGGAATAGCTTCCCCAAGTATTGTAGTGTAAGTTGATTTTTCCGTTTAAAATGGAACTATCTAATGTAACAATATGTGCATTATCGAAGTTTAAACAAGTAGAAGAAATAACAAAATCGGACTGAAAGTTTTTAAACCCAACACCCGAAATATCTTGAGCTTGTAGTTCATTTATTTTGAAAATGATGCTGTCTTTAGAAATTCTAAAGTCTTTAATATCGCCATAACTAATTTGAGTACGAATATTATTAGCTTGGAATGCAGCTGGTAAATTGGCCATATTATGGTCGATGAGATTAAATGCTACATTATTAAACTCAATATTTTTAATATCGAAGTTGAAGCTACTTTTTTTCGTAGTGTCTTTAGGTTTATCAGACTTAAATTTATCGATAAGGTTATTAATATTCAAAGCTTTTTCACCTGGATATTTTTGAAGACGAAAAAGTGCGTTGTTAAGTGTGACTTGTTGAATTGAAAGAGCGGCAGGTTTAACAGAAAAATAAGCTATATTAACATCTAAATCACCTGCATACAGTAAAGTGTCCTGATGATGGTCTCCAATAAGAACCCCATCGAGTCCTACTGAGTTAAATAGGTCGATATCAACCTTTTCTATTTGGATGGGTATATCCCATTTATCGCTAAGGTAAGCGCTAAGTTTTTGAGCAATAAATGTTTGTACAGAAGAGAATTGAAGGGCAATTCCGAGCGTAAATACTAGAAGGAGTATGGAAATAAGGATTCGAAAGGACCATTTTAGGATCCTAATACCCAGACTTTTTTTAGGCTGGTTCGAAATTGATTCTTTTCCTGTATTTTTGTGCTCTAAATTTGACATGGTAGCATCAGACATCATCATACTCGGAATCGAAAGTTCATGCGACGATACATCGGCAGCCGTAATAAAAAACGGGGAGCTTTTGTCGAACGTCACCTATACACAAGACGTACACCAAGCTTGGGGAGGAGTTATACCTGAGTTAGCCTCCCGTGCACACGAAGCACGTATTATTCCTGTAGTAGATGCTGCTATTAATAACGCAAAAATAACAAAACAAAGTATATCTGCCATAGCATTCACCCGAGGTCCTGGACTTCCAGGTAGCTTAATGGTTGGAGTTTCATTTGCTAAAGCGATGGCTTTATCGCTTAATTTGCCTCTTATTGATGTGCACCATATGCAAGCACATATTTTGGCACATTTTATAAAAACTCCAGGACAGGAATTTAATCCACCTCAATTTCCTTTTCTTTGTTTAACTGTAAGTGGTGGCCATACTCAAATCGTAAAAATTAATAGTTATTTCGACTTTGAAGTTATAGGCGAAACCATTGATGATGCAGCTGGTGAAGCTTTTGATAAAACAGCTAAATTGTTAGGTTTACCATATCCGGGAGGACCTTTAATTGATAAATATGCTAAAATGGGAGATCCTACTAAATTTAGTTTTGCTAAACCACAAATAAAGGATTACGATTTTAGTTTTAGTGGGTTTAAAACTTCTGTATTGTATTCATTACAAAAATGGCAAGCAGAGAATCCAAACTTTGTAGAAGAGAATTTAGCTGATCTTTGTGCATCTATTCAGAAAACTATAGTAGATGTATTGATAGATAAAATGAAAAAGGCTGTGAAGGAATATAAAGTTCAAGACATAGCTTTAGCAGGAGGTGTATCAGCAAATTCGGGATTAAGACATGCATTTGAAAAATTAGGAAAAGATCTGAAAGTAAATACACATATACCTCCCTTTAGTTATTGTACAGATAATGCAGCAATGATTGCCATTACAGGTTATCATAAGTATTTAGCAAAAGATTTTACTGGTCAGGATATTAGCGCAATGGCAAGATGGGAAATGTAAAGGACGCAATTTGGAAATCTCCCGATTTGCAAATGCATTTAGTGGTGTTTTTATGGGGTGGAACTGCAATTCTAGGGAAATTAATTTCGGTATCTGGACCAGTTTTAGTTTGGCATAGAATATGGATGACCGTTTTGGTGCTTGCCATCATTCCTGGAGTTTTAACAAAAATAAAACATTTCAGTAAAAAGAACTGGTTACACTTGGGTATAATTGGGGTATTAACTGCGCTTCATTGGGTTTGTTTTTATGGTAGTATAAAAATTGCCAATTCCGCATCAGTAGCGCTAAGTGCCTTGGCAACATCAACCTTTTTTGCTGCTATTTTAGAACCACTTTTAACCCAGGCTAAGTTCGAAAAATTCAATCTTTTTTTGGCAGTTTTGGTCTTTATAGGAGTTCGACTCATTTTTATGGATGAAGGTATACATGCTGGAGCCTTTGGTATTGCTATACTTGCTGCGTTTTTATCGGCCTTATTTAGTACACTAAATAAAAAGTGGGCTACTAGCCTTGATGCGAAGTCGGCAACCCTCGTAGAACTTGGGATTGGATTTGTTTTTTTGAGTTTTGTTTTGCCAGTTTTTACAGGTTGGGATAATCTATGGAGTGAGATAGTTCCTCTACCCGGAGATTGGATTTATCTAATAATTTTATCTGTATTTTGTACAGCTTTTACATTTGTAGTAGCTTTACACTGCCTTAAGTATATCAGTGCGTTCAAATCGAACCTATATGTTAACTTAGAGCCAGTTTACGGAATTTTAATGGCGTCTGTTTTGTTTAATGAGTTGGAAGAGTTGAGTTTACATTTTGTTTTAGGCGCTGTTATAATAATTTCAACAGTGTTCATTAAACCTTTTTTAAAAAGGATAGTCAAATTATAAAAAGAGATATTACGGCATATATGATAGGAAATCGTTTTTTCATGGGCTTGTTACTTGTAGTTTTTACAAGTTTTAATGTTTTAGCTCAAGGTCCAGGTGCTGGTCCAGCTCGCGGTCAAGGTAAAATTTTCGGAAAAGTTAAAGATGCAACTACGAAAAAAGCCGTAGAATATGCAAGTGTTAGTTTATTACAACATGGGTCTTCTAAATTGGCAGGTGGTACTATTACTACTTCTGATGGCTCTTTTCAATTCGATAATTTAGCGCAAGGTAAATATGTCGTGAAAATAACCTTCTTAGGTTATAAAGTATATTCAAGCGATACTATTCAAGTAACTGATACTAAGATTTTGTTCGATTTAGGATCTGTAATGCTTACTCCAACATCAACTACTATGGATAAAGTTGAGATTGTTGCAGAAGCTGGTATGGTTACAAATGAAATCGATAAAAAGGTATATAATACCGAAAAAATGATAACTACAGGTGGTGGTTCTGCCGAAGATTTATTGAACCAAATTCCATCTGTAAATATTGATATCGACGGAAATTTGAGTTTACGCGGTGCTGAAGGAGTTACCGTTTTAGTTGATGGGCGTCCATCTGGAATCACTGGAGGTAGTCGTCAGGCTATTTTAGAAAGTATTCCCGCTTCGTCTATCGAAAGAATTGAGGTAATTACAAACCCAAGTGCTAAATACGATGCCGATGGCCAGGTTGGTATTATCAATATTATTCTAAAGAAAAATAAAATACTAGGCTTAAATGGTTCATTAACAGCTGGAGCTGGTACTAATGGAAAATATAATGCTGGATTTAACCTAAGTTATCGAGATAAAAAAGTAAATGTCTATGGAAGTTATAATTTCCGTAGAAGCAAAAACTTTAATTATGGTTGGAGTCAGCGTACTACCTATAATTTAGACTCATTATATCAACAAAATTATTCAACTGATGGAAATAACCAACGTATGAACCATATGGCTCGTGCAGGTGTTGATTTATATATTAATCCGACTAATACCATAGGTATTAATGGTGGTTTTGGATATAATCCTGGTTCAAGATGGGGAATTACAGAATACGATTTCTATGATCCCTATTTAATTCAAACTGAAAATTGGGCTCGTTTTACTAATCAAGCAACCCAAAGAATGAATTATGATATTAATGCCAATTATGAGCATTTGTTTAAAAAGAAAGATCAAAAGCTAACCTTTGATATAAGTTATAGCGGAAATTATCAAGGTGAACAAGAAAATTATAGAAATGCTTATTATAGCCTTTTAGATCCTTCTAAATTGCGTTATGATGAATTTACTAGATCTGATAATAAAAGTAATAACTCTAACTTTATTTCTTCTATCGACTATTTTCATCCATTCGAAAAGAATTATACGTTAGAAAC
>DATCKI010000157.1:0-7777 GCA_036562365.1 Bacteroidia bacterium
TCTTCTCTATGTTAATGGGTGATGATGTTCCTCCTCGCCGTGAGTTCATTGAGAAAAATGCGAAGTACGCTAAAATCGACGCTTAATCGTTTTTATATTTTTTGCAAAGAGGGAATCATTCGATTCCCTCTTTTTTTTCAGTGCGTTGCTTTATGAATATCTCCATTATCCTATAACTCTCATTAATTTGTTAATAGTAAGTTGGCAGACACTAAGCCCGAAATCAATTAACCTTATACAAGTAAACTGGGTGAAAAAAGTTGTTTTTAAAAACTAATATTCTGAACATAAAAAAGGACAATCTTACGATTGCCCTTCTGATGTTTTTTATTCCTAAATGCTATTTTTTTATAATCTTAGTTAAAAATTTTCCAGTTTTCAATACATAAAGTCCTGGTGCAAGGTTACTAATATCTACACTATTTCCTGCAGATTGTAAAACAATCTTTCCACTAGCATCAATTAAAGTATAAGCCCCATCATAACCATTTATATATAACATGCTTTCAGTAGGATTAGGATAAACTTGTATATCCTCCATGAAGTTGTTTTCAATATCTAAGGTCGAATAACCTAAATAAACTCTTAAATCATCGAAGTAGAATCCATCTCTATTGGTATTTCCATCTGTTTTTAAGCGGAAGAAAATTTGAATATCTTCTCCAATAAAATTGTTTAAACTAATTTCTTCTTTTACCCAATCAAGCTGTACACCATCGTATAAAGGTTGATTTAAATCTTGATAATTCGTTCCTAAAACGCTGAATTTACCACATAAAGGAGTACAAGAATTTATATCTGGACTACAAGCGCTAACTTGTACATAATCATAGCCTTTTTCTATATTCCATTTTGTCCAAAAGGTTAAAGAAGCGCTCGTTAAATTAGTTCCAGTTAAAGAAATTGGATTAGTAGTATAAATACGTTTGTTCAAATTAGAGGTATAGTTACCATTCGGACTATCGGTGATACTACCAGGAGCACTAACGTATGTACTAGTCGTAACCGACCAATTTCCGCCAGCTGTAGTATAATTACTTAAATCTGATGCGTCATCGTAGAATATAAGATTACCAAGTCCGTATTCCATACTCACATTCTTTGTAAAAACTACATCTCCATTATCAATTCTAAACTCAAAATTTAATTCAGTTCCTATTTGAATAGAAGGGTCTAGAGTGAATTGAATACTATCTTCATAAACTTGAAGTTGAGTAGGATTTGTAAAAATTTTATTAGGTCCAACACTCAAAATTTCTGGAGATAGAGGAACCAAGCTAATTTCGAAGGTTCCATTTTGAAGTCCAAATCGTTTAAAGTCGAATCGAACATAATCTGTTAGTCCGGTAACATAGTAATTATTGGCCTTACTTAGATTTACAAAAGCAGTTTTTGTAGCAAATCGAGCTAAATCGGTATTCATTTTTAAGTTAGCTCTACACATAGGTAAAATTCTATTTTGTGCTGGCCAGAATCCATCGCTATTGCTACCTGATTCAGGAGTCATGGCATAAACCTTAGGTTTATTTGCCGAAGTAGTATATAGCCAATCGTCGGTATCACCAGCTGCGGGGTATAGATTTACACTTTGAGTATTTTCAAATCCGTTTACGGTAACAAATTCAGCTGTAAAATTTTGGAAGAATGCGTGGTCGGGTGTTTGAACATTGGCATATCCGAATGGGAATAAAAGTAAATTGCCATATGAATGGTGACTTAAAGAGGCAACGAAATCTTTTTCTTCTGCAAACCATTTAAATGCTTGGGTTTCTGGTTCAGATGCCGCGCTAGGACCAGGGTAAGTATCATTATTAGTATTTGCAGACACGCCTGAAGTTCCCCATTGGATATCGAAATTTCGATTTAAATCGACTCCCGGATTGGTAGTACCTACATTACGTAAATTCTTTCTATGCATTCCTCCACCATTAGGAGAATTAGTTTGATTTCTTTTAACTCCATCTGGATTTAAAACCGGAATAAAATACATTTCAGAATTATCTACCAAATATTTTATTTCTGGATCTATATCATAGTTTTCAAGAATATACCACATGTAGTATATAAGTTGCATTCCAGTAATAGCTTCGCGAGCATGTATGTGAGCGGTGTAAAGAACTCTTGGCTCGTTTTCGTCGATATTCGGATTGTCTGAAATTTTTACGTAGTAAATAGGTCTATTTTGATGTGTTAAATAACTTCCAATTTGAGCTTTTGCTTTAAAAATATTAGGATATGCAGCAGCCATTTCATCTAGTTCTTGAAGAATTTCTTCATAGGTTAAATAACCACCCATAGAACCTAAATGAAAATTTGTAGGATCGGTAATATTAGATGACGTACAAGTTAAAGCCTTTTCTACTGAATTTGATTTATCGGCTAATCTATTTGCATAGAATTGTTCCATATCTTCAATTAGAATTTTGAAGGGAACACCATCTTCGCGCATTTGATTTATTGTTGAAACAGATATCTCGGTAGTTAATCCTTCTTTAGAATGATATCCTTCATCAATAAAATAGGTTTGGGCAATTTTGCTAATTTCTGCAGGAGAACCTTCAAGTAGAATACGGTGATAAATTTCTCTTTCTTGAGAAAATAAGTTCGTGAAAGTGAATAGGGAAAAGATTAAAATCAGGTTTAAACGAGTCATAGGTTTTAGTTTTCTAATCTAAATTTCGAAATATTTAATTAAAAAACGAAATCTGTTTTAATTAATAACAGTTGTTAACCCAATAATTATGCCTTAAAAGCGCTATTTCTTTTATAGTTGGGCTTTTTGTATCTTTGCACTTTAAATTTAGAACTATGAGTGAAGTAATTTCTTGCCCAAAATGTCAGTCTGAATTTACCTATCCAGACAACAATTTAATGGTTTGTTCTCAGTGTTTTCATGAGTGGGATCCAAACGAAGTAGTAGCGGAAGATGAAGGTTTAAAAGTGCTAGATTCAAACGGGAACTTACTTCAAAATGGAGATTCAGTTATAGTTATTAAAGACTTACCAGTAAAAGGTGCTCCAAAACCTGTTAAAGCAGGAACTAAAGTGAAAAACATAAAATTAGTAGAAGGTGATCATAACATCTCTTGTAAAATTGATGGTTTTGGCGCTATGGGACTAAAATCGGAGTTTGTTAGAAAGGCCTAACTTATTCTTTAACATAAATTCTTTTTACACGCTGACCTATTCCGGTGAGTATTTCATACGGAATAGTTCCGCATGTATTAGCCATGGTATCGATGCTGTGTGTTGGACTAAATAATATCACTTCATCACCTTCAGAACAAGGAATATTGGTAACATCAACCATACACATATCCATGCAAACACTGCCAATTGTTTTACAATTGTATTCTCCAATTTTTACTTCGTAATTTCCTAATCCAAGTTTTCTCGAGAATCCATCGGCATAACCTACAGAAATAGTGGCAATCTTCATTGTACCCTTAACTATGCCTTTGCGATTATATCCTACAGTTTCGGGTTCGCTAATTTCACGAATGGCCGAAATAACAGTTTTGAAAGTTATGGCTTCTTTCAATTCGTCTTTGAACGCCGGGTCTGGATTATATCCGTACATCCCAATTCCTAAGCGGGCCATAGTTGCTTCTGGGTCTTGAAAGCGAGTAATCCCTGATGAATTTTGGAAATGCAGTAAAGGTCTATACCCAATTGCATCAATTATTTTATGGCTAGCCGACTTAAACCTTCTAATTTGTTCTAAACTAAAATCGTCCATATTCTCATCTTCGGCTGCAACTAAATGTGTGAAAATACTGGCGATTTTAAGATTTGGATAAGCTTTAATTATAGGAATTAATAAATCGATTTCTTCTGGCATAAACCCTAAGCGGTGCATACCAGTATCTATTTTAAGATGTATAGATATAGGTTGATTTGAACCGGAGTTTTCAATGTCTTTTATAATAAAATCTAAAGTTCTAAAACTGTAAATTTCAGGTTCTAGATTATATGTACGTATGGCACTAAAGCTTGGAGTTTCTGGACTCATTACCATGATAGGTAATTTAATTCCGGCTTTTCTAAGTTCCACACCTTCGTCGGCATAAGCTACGGCGAGGTAATCGATACCAAGATATTCTAAATGTCGACCCATTTCTACCGAGCCCGTTCCATACGAAAAGGCCTTTACCATTACCATCAGCTTACAGTCTGAGTGCAATTTAGATCTAAAAGCCTTCACATTATTTGAAATAGCATCCAAATTTATTTCTAAGAAACATTCGTGGTTTTGCTCTTCAAGTATTGCTGCAATTTTCTCTAACTCAAATGATCGAGCTCCTTTAATAAGTATAGCTTCATTTGAAAATGAATCACGATTTAGGTCGTGTATAGCATCTTCTGTTGAAGCATATGAAGTAGAGAAACCATTAAATTCCTCTGCATGTTTTCTGATTTCTGTACCTATAAGAATAACCTTATTGGGATGGTATTGGTTGCATAAAGACACCACATCTTTATACATTTTTTCAGAATTAATTTGTGTTGGAAAATCAGATAGAATAAGAGTTCTACTGAAGTTATTTGGCAGTTGATTTAATTCTTCTAATGCTATTTTTAACGAAGCTAAATCGGCAACATAGCTATCATTAATAATTTTACAATTATTAATTCCGTTTTGAAGTCGGAGTCGACCAATAGGAACAGTTAATTGCGGAATTATTTTATTGATGGTTTCTAAATCAGCGCCGAATATTCTAGCCGCTGCAACCGATAATGCTAAATTTAAGGCCGAAGCATCGTCGTTTCTATGGAATAGAAATTTAGTGATAAGGTTTCCTTCTTCGTACCAAGTAAACTCCTTACCATTTTTATGTAGGCAGAAATTAGCTTTTAGATCTTTATTACTTACAGTAATAATTTTAGCATTAAGATAAGTAGCCCGAAGAAGGTTTTCAGCTTCAGTATTAGATTCAACAATAATAGTTGAACATGATTTAAAGAGTTTAATTTTTTCGGCCAGAAGTTCTTGTTTAGAAGCAAAATTTTCTTCGTGTGCTACACCCAAGAAAGTGAAGATGCCAATATTAGGTTTCATCATATTGGCCAGCGTTTCCATTTCGTTGGGTTTAGAAATTCCAGCTTCAAAAATACCTACTTCAGTCTCAGAATTTAACAAAAGCAGTGAGATAGGCACTCCAATTTGGGAGTTATAACTACCTGGGTTTTTAGTAACAAAAAATTTAGGGGCTAAGAATTGAGAAATCCATTCTTTTACCACGGTTTTACCGTTGCTACCAGTAATACCGATAAGGGTTTGAGTGAAGGAGTCTCTAACTTGCGAAGCCATTTGGTGAAGTGCTTGTAGGGTATTAGGGACTAAAAATATTTTAGAATCTGCAGTAGGGATATTAGGCAGGTATTCGCAAACAAAATATCTACAACCTTTAATATAGGCGTCGTGGCAAGACTCGTGTCCTTTGGGTCCAAAGGCAAAAAAGAGGCATGAGCTTGCGTTGGCCAAGGTTCTGGAATCGAAGGCCGGGATGAGGTTAACTTCCTCATCTGGATATAAATTAGGATCAAGACTGAGCGTCTTGAGTATTTGGCTTAGCTTGGTTATCATTTTTACTCATAAAGTGTTGGAAACATTCTCTGCAGAGAGGTACGTATTTATCCACTTCGCCTAAAAGAACAAGCGAGCCTTCGGTACTAAAACGGTAAGAGTGATTAGCTTGGAATCCGCATTCCATGCAAATAGCATGAACTTTAGTAACAAATTCGGCTATAGCCATAAGTGGGGGCATAGGCCCAAATGGTCGGCCTAAATAATCCATGTCTAAACCGGCAACAATAACTCGTTTACCCATATTGGCGAGTTTTTGGCAAACTTCTGGTAAACCCATATCGAAGAATTGAGCTTCGTCAATTCCAATTACTTCTGCATCCGATGCAAGGATGAGAATATTATGAGAACTTTCAACTGGAGTGGAAGGTATAGCATTTTTATCGTGCGAAACTACATCGCTATGATCATAACGAATATCGATGCTAGGTTTAAATATTTCCACTTTTTGTTTGGCAAATTGTGCACGTTTAAGACGACGAATCAACTCCTCAGTTTTTCCAGAAAACATACTTCCGCAAACCACTTCAATGCATCCGCGGCGAGAAGTAAACTGAGCATTATGTTCGAAGGTCATCTTTTAAATAATTTGGTGTTGATACTTTGCAAGAATAAGGGTGTACAAAATAAATAATTTTAACTTGTTTTGAACGTTATTAATGGATAAATTACAGAATTAAAATACACTGAAGATGGAAAATAAAGCAATTTTGAACGAAATAAGCTTGTTGTTGAATAAGATACAGACTCGAGTGAATCGTTTACAATCATCCCCAAATGATTTGCCAGATGGCTATGTTGAATTGCTTCAATTGGACGTACTTCAGTTGTATAAAAAATTGGTGGCTTTTGAGCATGAGCAATCCTATGCAGGACATAGCCCCATTATTGTAAAATTGCAAGAAGAGGTTGAATCTAAGCCAATTATTCACCCAGAGCCTCTTCCCGAGCCGGTTCCTCAGCCTCAACCAGAGCCTATTCCAAGTCCAACCCCACAGCCCGAACCTATAACCATTCCAACACCTGCGCCAGACCCTATCCCTACTCCAGAGCCTAAGCCTATGCCTCAACCTGAGCCAGAACCTATAGTTCCGCCTCAACCACAGGCTAGCTCTTTTGTGGATATGATTCAAAGCGCACTTAAAGGTGAAGGTGAACCAAGAACGAATCCATTTGAAACTAAAAAAACAAATACCGAGCCAAGTAAAGAGCAAACCATAGCAGATGTACGTGCTGAATTAGATAGCCTTAAGGCTCAAATGGCTGAAGTGAATGTGCCTAAAACTGCAGATAATTCTTTACCTAACCCAACGCCTAATCCTAAGGTTATTATTTCTAATTCTATGGAAGACGAATTGCCTTTAACCTTGGCTGATAAACTGCGTATGCAAGGTTTGACTGACCTAAAGAAAGCTATTCCACTTGCCGATAAGTTCTTGTATACTAACGAACTTTTTAAAGGCGATAATGAAGTCTATAATAAAGCAATCGACCGTTTAAATGAATGTAAAGATGCTTTGCAAGCCCGCGATTTGTTCGAAAGTATGAAGCAACATTTTGAATGGGACGAAAATTCTAAAACTGTAAAACGTTTTGCAGATCTATTAACTCGCAAATTTTTATAAATGAAAAACCTAATCCTTGTAAATCTAACTATCCTGCTTTTTGCATCAGGACTTTTTGCTCAGAATAAGCAATATGCACAAGATGTTTTGAATATTTTATGTTCTGACTCTTTGGCGGGCCGTGGTTATGTGAACGACGGAATGAGTAAAGCAGCCAATTTTATTAAAAATGAATTTCAGAAACATGGCCTCAAACCCTATCCTAAGCTGAATTCTTATTTCCATAATTATAGTCATAGCGTGAATACCTTCCCTGGTATAATGGAACTTTATGTTGATAATGAAAAATTAGTTGCCGGTAAAGATTATATTATAGAACCTAGTTCTATAGGAGGAAAGGGAAGTGCTGCACCAGTTTATGCGAATAAGAAAAACTTTAGAAAGCTAAGCGAAAAGAAGGTAAGTGGCAAGTTGTTGATTATGGATGCCCGTGGAATTCAGTCGAAAGATAGTATTACCTTATTTTATACCTATTTATGGTCGCTTGCTAAATTTGTAGCAGGAGTAGTTGAAGTAGAGACAAAATTAACATGGTCGGCTTCGCAGAAAGTTCAGATACCTTTTG
>DATCKI010000142.1:0-4259 GCA_036562365.1 Bacteroidia bacterium
GTTTATTAGAATAATAAAGTTCAGCTCTTTCGAGGGCATAAAAGTATTTTCCAGAAAAAGACTCGCCTTTTTCGTAAACCTGCATTGCATAATCGTGTCTTCCGGCCATTTGAAAGCTTGAAGCAGCTCTTTTCAATCTATCTGGAATAGTAGAAACATTTTTAAGCGCTTCTTCATACGATTTTTTAGCTCCTTTGTTATCTCCTTTTCTCTCCAATAATTCTCCATAAGCAATTCTATACCATACGTCGGTAGGGAATCGTTTAGCCTGTTTTAAATACAAATCTTCAAGTGCATTTTGATTGGCATCATTTCTATAGGCTTCTGCTAATTTTCTGAATACCTCTTCGCTATAATTACTCTTAACAAAAACCTTTTCGTAAATAGCCGCAGCCTGCTTAAAATCGCCTTGCTGCATGTATTGATCGGCCAGTTTTTCGTCTTGGCTCCATAATACCCCTACTAAACTAAAGGTCCATATCAAAAATAATAATCGCTTCATCTCTAATTTTTAACTGTTCGAAGATACGTAAGAAACGTGGAATTCGTTACTCTTATTATACAATTTGATTATTTGAAAAAAAATCAAAAGCTTAATACAATGTAAAATATATTATATAGCTTTGTTCACTATTTGTATAAAAGCAAGTAAAAAGTAAAGGGGAAACTTGAAAATCATGAATTTCGGCAATTTAGTTTTATTGTTGAACCTCGTACTATGTACGTTATTGAGCCCCTATGCCTTAGCGCAAAACAACAATAAACTTGTCGAAACTATTAGTCTTTCTGGTATTGTAAAAACGGATGTTGGTTCAAGTTCAACTACATCTATAACTCTCTATCAAAACGGGAAAAAAATCCGTACTGTATATCCAAATGCGCAAGGTAAATATGAGTTAGAATTAAATTTTCAGTCGGATTATGAAATTGTATTTGCATCTGAAGGTAATGTATCTAAAAAGATGCTAGTAAATACCGAAACCGAAGGCGACGATGATGAGTACGACATACCTACTTTAAATTTCAACATTCAATTACCTAAAAGCACTGGAGGCCCTATTGATGAGGCGTATCAAACACCTGTAAGTCGACTTTTCATCGACGAAGCAATGGGTAATTTCAATCGCGATACCAAGGTAGAAGCCGCTTTTAAAGCCGAGTTAAAGAAAAAGACCGACGAGCAGAAAAAATGGATAGAAGAGCAGAAAAAAGAGGAAGCTGAAAAACGAAGACTAGAGGAAGAACGTAAAAGAGAAGAGGAATTAGCTCGTAAAAAAGCTTTAGAAGAAGCCAGACTTGCAGAGCTTGAAAAAGCAAAACAAGAGGCTGCCGAAAGAGCACGACTCGAAAAAGAAGCATTACAACAAAAACGATTAGAAGAAGAAGCTAAAAAACAAGCTCAAAAAGAAGCTTTAGCAGCCGAGAGCGAACGTTTACGTCAGCAAGAAGAAAAGCGCAAGTTAGAAGAACTAGAGCGTAAAAAAGCAGAAGAAGAAAAAAGATTAAGAGAAGCGGAAGAGGCTAAATTAAGGCAACAACAATTAGAAGCTGAACGTCAGGCTCAATTGCAAAAAATGCGTGAAGACCAAGAGGCATTAGCAAGAGCACAACGTCAGGCTGAATTAGAAAAAGAATTGCAACGTCAAGCTGAACTTGAAGAGTTAAATCGTAAGCGAGCTGAAGCCGAACAAGCACGTTTAGTAGAGGAGCAAGAAAAAGCGCGTCTAGCGGCTATAAAAGCTGAAGAAAGTGCATCGGCATTGCAAGCTAGAGATTATTATAGACAAAAGTTTTTGATTGATTCTCTAAATCAATTCCATACTCGTCAACAAATATCTAAGCAAGAATATTTAGAGCGGCAGAACAAAAAAATGGCTCAATTAAAGTCGAATAAAGATTTAGAGCATACTGTACAAATAAGTAAAGCTAAAGGTGCAAAAGCGCAATCTCAGATTGTAGAAAATCAAGAGAAGGCGAAAGAAGATTACGAGAAGTTTTTAGAAGAAGATGCAAAGCGCCAGACTTTAGTTGCACGCCAGTTGAAGATGCAATCGGATGATGCAACTTTAGGAAATAAAAGAACGGCTGATTTAGATAAGAATCGACAAAGCAAAGCTTTAACCGAAATAGAAGAACGTCAGGCTAAACGTGAAGCTTACGTACAAGCGCGCAAACAAAAAGAAGAAGAGAAAGAAAAAGAGAGAGCTGAATTATTAAAAGAAGCCATGAGTCGTGGAAATAAGCCAGTTCTTACTCCATTTGTAAATAGCGATGGCAAATTTGTAGGCACCGTAAATTATAACGATGGTCGGGGAAATATTCCTGTTACTGCCGAGGAATACAAAGAAATTCAAGAACGCCTGAAAAGACCTTAATTTGGAAGGTTCATCGCATTTTCTCAACTTTGTACTATGAAAATTGAAGATTTAAGACCTGAAGTTACAGGAATTGCTGTAGCTGCAGTTATTGATACTGGCGACGTTAATACAGGCGATTGGAACGTATTTTTAGTAAATACCAATGAAAGTCCAATTGAAAACGTAATGATTACCTCTAAAGGTTATGGAATGCTTAATGATGAACATAGAGAAACCTCTACTATTCGTTGGTTTTTCGAAAAAATTGAACCGAATTCTTTTGTAATGATTGAACCTATAATGGAAGAGGTATTCGGGCTTACCAATGAATATTACGTTAGCTTCTTTATGGACGGAACTTTATACGATAAGAAGTACTTATTCTTACCAGAAACAATAGATGAAAAGTATCTTACTACCGTTCCAGTAATGAATGAAAAAGGAGTTTTATTAAAATAAAAAAAGAGGCCTAAGCCTCTTTTTTTTGTATTATTCTGAATCTAATTCGTCGTCTGTTTCACGTACAGATGGGTCGTACAATTTAAACTCAACCCTTCTATTTAATGCACGTCCGGCTTCATTATCTGAACCATCGGCATTGGTATTCGAAACGGCAGGTTTACTAAAGCTATAGTAGGTATATTTAATACGGTTAGCTTTAATTCCGTTTGCAATTAACCAATCGTATGCAGCTCTTGCACGATTTAAAGATAATACCTTATTGTATTCATAAGTACCTTTAATATCGGTATGCCCACTTAATTCAACATGAGTATTAGGGAACGCCAACATTAATTTCTTGAGTGCTTCTAATTCAACTAAAGCGTCTGGTCTTAAGTTATATTTATCGAAGTCGAAGTAAATATTCTTAATAGACATTAACTGACCAACAGAATTCGATACATAGAAGTCTTTTCTATATTCAGATTGATTTTTAGGAACGTTTACTTTAACGCGATCTTCTAAGATATTATATCCTTCAGCTTCCACTTTCATAAAGTAAACTGTATTATTATTCAACTTAGTTGAATAGCCTTTATTTACTTCAGAATTCACTTCAGCTAACTGATCTTTATTCTCTTTATAAATAGTAATTTTAGCAGGAACTTCTTTTTTAGTTACCGCATCGTAAACTGTACCAACCATGGTAAATTGACCAGTTGAAGCACTTTGAACTAAAGGAATATCCTTTTCAAGGTAACCGTTTTTATTTCCAGTTTCGTTGGTAGAAATCATTTCATCGTGAGTGATGTAACCTTTCGATTCAGCTTTCACAGAATAAGCGCGACCTCTTTCGAGTGGAATTTCGAATTTAGAATCTGCTTTGGCTTCAAAGCTTCTTTCTTCTTTAGTCATAATTTCAACTAAAGTTACTTTTCCATTAAGCTTTTGTCCAGACTCAGCATCGATAATATTACCTTTCCAAACCACAGTACCACCTGGAGTTAAGTAGAAATCTTTTTTAGCAATTAAGCTATCGGCATTAATATCTTCCGGTTTAAAATCAACTTCGAGAGGATCGTAACCTACAGCTTTAATTTTAGCTCTATAAGAATACTGAGTAGTAATTGGAGCCGAATAATTTCCAGGAACATTTATAGTTACAGGAACAATAGAAGTATCAGGCAAAACCTGAAGTATCATTTCAACATTCTCAACTAATTCGCGAGTATTAACATCGAAGAATTTACCTTTTAGAGTAAGTTCAAGATAGTCTACAAATAACATTTGATAGATATCTTTTTCACCTCTACCACCTCTACGGTTCGAATTGAAATAAGCTTTAGACCCGTTATTTAGCACGGTAAAGAATAATTCATCAGCTGGTGTATTAACTGGGTAGCCCATATTTTCGGCTTTAGTCCAGTTAGCGCCACTTCCGGTTGATTTAAAGATATCGTA
>DATCKI010000175.1:0-1890 GCA_036562365.1 Bacteroidia bacterium
TTCGGTAATGCTCCAGTCAAGTCGAGTCATTATAATAACAACAGTTATTAAAACCGAGCTAACTAGAAAGAAGGTTTGAAAAGTATCGGTATAAACAATGGTTTTAATACCACCTTTAAAAGTATAAATCCAAATAAGTAAAATAGTTACAATAGCTGTAACCATAAAACTTACTCCCATCGATTTAAATAAGAAAATATGTAAGACATCGGTAGCTAAGTAAAGACGCATAGCCGAGCCCATAGTTCTACTAAGAATAAAGAAAGCAGAGCCAGTAAGGTGACTTACACGTCCGAATCTAGAACCCAAATAGCTGTAAATACTAATTAAGTTAAGTTTATAGTACAAAGGCATTAAGATTAGGCCAATGACAAGATAACCAAATATATAACCAAAAATGACCTGCATATAGGCCATACTTTCATTAACTACAGAACCAGGAACCGAGATAAAAGTGACACCAGAAAGGGAAGCACCAATCATACCAAAAGCGACCAAATACCAAGGCGACTGACGGTTACCAGTAAAAAAGGTTTCAGTAGTTGCATTACGAGAAGTAAGTACAGAAATAGAAATCAGTACTAGAAAATAGGCAATTAAAATAATTGCTACCCAAATAGGTTCCATGTATTACTTGGTAAGAGTTATAGGTTCGTAGGAATCAGGAATAGTAAAATAGAATTCAGTTTCTGGATCGTCGAAGTCTATGCCTTTAAATTCTAAATCGGCCATAAATCTTTTCTTTTCTGTTCTAATTTCAACATTAATTTTAGATGCGAATATTACATTTCCGTACAATTGGAAGTCAGAAAATCCGGAGCTTACTTTTTCTCCAGTTTTCCAATCAGAATATTCGAATCTATAAGGGATTATATAGTCTTTACTAAACCAAACTTTTTTATCAGGCACACGCATTTCACCTCTTAGCATACCTTTTTCTAGGACAACCCAATTTTCTTCGTTTTTAGTTGGCGACAGGTCAGAACGTTCACCTTTAAACTCATGAACTCCAAGCAATAGAGCTTGAAGAGCATAAAAGTCCATATCGTAACCTGCAAAATCTTTGATTAAAGAATAGTCGCCAAGGAAGTATTTTTTATTGAAGTAATCAATAAATCCGAAGCTATTTTTATCGGCTCTAAAGCGGGCAACTTCAAGACCGAGTGGAGTTAAAGAGGCCCAAATAACGCTATCTTTAGCTGCTTTAAGTTTACCTTTTACGTTTTGTTCTTTGCCATCTGGATTTTTAAGAGTAGCATTAAAACGTGCATTTAAGAAATTAAATCTATTTGAGGCACTATCAGCTAATTGCCAAAAGCGATCATTTTCTTTATTATAATTTTCGTCGGCAACGGTAGGAACATTGCTAACTGGCCCCGAAGGTTTACCTTTCTTGGTCTTACAAGCAACCGACAAAAGTAAGGTTGCCAATAATATGTAGTAAAATCTTTTTTTCATGCCTATAAACATCTACTCAACCCATTTACCAGCTTCAATTTTGCGATTAAGCCAACTACTATTCCATCCTTTAGCCTGAGCTTTTCTCCATAAAGAAATTGCCTCCGAATTATTGCCTTTCAAACTTAGTAAATCACCCTTCAATTCAAGAGTCCAAGAATGCGACTCTCCCCCAAATTTAATCGCCAAATCGAGCATTTTTTGAGCTTCTGCCTGATTATTTTTCCGCAAATGTAATAAACCCTTACAAGCATAAAAATAAAATAAGTCAAAACTCTGCTTTTCTGACTCCATTAATAGCTTTTCAGCTTCAGTTAATCCATTAGCATCGAAAAGCAAAACGTATGCCAATTTTATTTTAGCATCCACATTACCTGGAGCCTGATCGATTGCTTTATTAAATAAAGATTTAGATTCTTGATACTTAGAAGC
>DATCKI010000182.1:0-3254 GCA_036562365.1 Bacteroidia bacterium
GCTTCGTTACCACATTTAACGCAAAGTTCAGACGCAAAATATTTAGCGTAAGCACCAGCTTGAGTAACTTTTTCGCCACGATTTTTAAGGTCAGCTGCTTTTAACGTTAAAAGTTCAGCTGCTTCAATTTCGGTAGCCATATCAGCTAATTTGAAACCAATAGCTTGGAAGTTAGCGATAGGTTGACCGAATTGTTCTCTTTCTTTAGCGTATTTAAGAGAAGCTTCGAAAGCACCTTTAGCAATACCAAGAGATACAGAAGCGATAGAAATACGTCCGCCATCTAGGATTTGCATAGCTTGTTTGAAACCTTGTCCAACTTGACCAATAACGTTTTCTTCTGGTACGCGTACATTATCGAAGATCAACTCAGCAGTTTCGCTAGCACGCACACCTAATTTATTTTTGATAGGCACTGCAGAGAAACCAGGAGTTCCTTTTTCAACGATGAAGGCAGTGATTCCATTAGAATCTAATAATTCACCTGTGCGTACAAGAACAACAACTACATCGCCAGAATAACCATGAGTAATCCAGTTTTTGCTACCGTTAATTACCCATTCGTTACCATCTTTAACGGCGGTACACTTCATACGCATAGCGTCGGAACCAGTGTTAGCCTCAGTTAAGCCCCAAGCTCCAATCCATTCGCCTGTAGCTAACTTAGGTAAGTATTTTTTCTTTTGTTCTTCGTTACCATGATAGTAGATATGTCCGGTGCAAAGAGAATTGTGGGCAGCAACTGAAAGCGCAACGCCACCACATACTTTACCAAGTTCTGTAAGTGCAGAAACATATTCAAGGTATGAGAATCCACTTCCTCCATATTCTTGTGGAATAAAGATTCCTAATAATCCCATTTCACCCATCTTCTTCATTACATCGATAGGGAAAATCTCGTTTTCGTCCCAATGATTAACGTTTGGTCTGATTTCCTTCTCAGCGAAATCACGTACCATTTGGCTAATCATTTTTTGGTTTTCGTTTTGTTCAAAGTTCATACTATTGTTACGTGTAATTCTGTTAAGTAGTTTTCTGAAAAATTTGCGCTAAAGTACTAAATAAGGGGCAATTTTAAAATATTTTTCGTCGTTTATCAGTTTCTCATCTAACAATGTTTTTAAGTCTTTAAAGTAACCTATTTTTTCTCTATAGTTTATTATTGCTTTTATTTCATCTTTTTGCAAATAAGGCAGTTGTGCGAAATCTTTGTACTGCGCATAATTAATTTGGATTTGTAGCATATTGCCTAGGTCTATTTCTACCTGTGATTCTATGCTTTGATACAGTTCTTCACTAATGCCGTATACATCTTTTAGTTGGGTTTTTGAATGAAAAGCGCCAAGTCGATTACGGAATTTTATGATTCGAGATGCAATTTTTGGACCAACTCCTTTCAATTTCATGAGTTCATTGCTATCACAACTATTCAGTTTTATTGTTGGTTGAATTGAAGTTTTACTAATGCTTGCTTCTGGAAATACGAAGAAGGGCAAATTTCTTTCTAAAATATTTTTGGGTATGGTAAAGCATTTTTGCAGGTCTGAAACATTTTTAAACCCACCGATTTTATCTCTGAATTTAAGGGTAGTTTCGGCTTGTTTGGGACTTAAGCCTAGTGCAATCCAGTCTTTAATTTCAAGTGCATTTGGATTGGTTTTATTTTTTAAAGTATTAGATTTTTTAGGAGTAGTATGTTTTTTAGTATAGTTATGCGAGTTGGGAATACTTTTAGGGAAGATATAGGAAGTATCAACAGGAATTTGGGCTATGTGTATGAGTTTAGAATATTCTTTCTGTTCGATAAAAAAACGTACGCTTTCAAACAAAAAAAATACCGCAATAAATGCGGTAAGAACAAAAATGCCTCTGCGTTCAGCATACGGATAATGAAGTATTGAACGCAGAAGCTTTTTCATAATATTATTCAGCTAGATGATCTTTATCAGGATCTTCGGCCAATGGATCTGGCAATTCAATGTGTTCACCTTTATCGATAGGTGCTCTAAGCACTTTCCAGAAGAAGTAACCTGTAGTAAGAGTTACTGCTACTTGAACGCAAACCATTAATGTGAGTGCTATAGTTCCCATATATTAAAATGTTTTTTTTCTTAATTTACTGGCTCTGTAAACTAGGTATGCAATTAGAGTGAAAGATAATACCAAGATTCCACGAGCTAAAAGTGTATAATTGAATTTCTTTTTCAAGAATTCTAACTGAGTTACATCTGTAGCTTGAGCAATTTCAGTTCTTAAGCCACTCATAGTAATTTTCTTAATTAGAGAAGAGTCGTCGAGTATCCAGCCATCTGTAAATAGGTTAGCAAAAGCAGCACCCCAATCGTTACCAATAGGTTTAATTATATTAGCCAAGAAAACGATAACGAGAAGGGTAGGGGTAACAAACCCGATAACATATTTAAAGAATTCAGGCACTTTAAAGTCTGCTCCTAATTTAATTTCTTCCCATCCTTTTTTGTAACCAAATATCCAAGCGAAAAGTATAGTTTCAGCTAAAGCAAATACGAAGAGGGAGTTTGTACCGGCCCATTCGTCGTATTCGTCGAACACTCCATAATTATAGAAGAAAACAGTAGGTAAACCAATAATAAGTACGAATAGTCCGAAAGACCATGCACCCATTTTACGAGACCATCCAAATTCGTCGTGCATGAATCCCATCCAAGGTGTACCCATTGCAAGGGAAGAAGTGATACCTGCAAAGAATAGAAGGCCAAAGAACATAACTCCAGCGATAGGAGCTAAAATTGGTCCCCATTGCGCGAATAAATACGGCATAGTTTTGAAACCTAATGCGAAGCTACCTTGTGGTTGTTTAGCGATTTCAAGCATACCATCAACACCAAAGTAACCTACGGTAATTGGAATAACAATACTAGCGCCAACCACTACTTCTACAAACTCATTCATCCATCCTGCGCTCATAGCGTTTAAAGCTACGTCGTCTTTAGAATTTAGGTAAGATGCATAACAATGAACGGTACCCATTCCTACAGAAAGGGTGAAGAATATTTGTCCGGCAGCTGCTAGCCATACATTTGGATTAGACAGCGAGGTGAAATCTGGAGTCCATAAATAATTTAAACCTACCACACCATCAAACAAAGCGCCATCGGTGCCTGATTTTAGAGTGATGGCTCTAATAGCTAAGAATATACCAAACATGATAAGCATTGGCATTCCAATTTTAGCTACTTTTTCAACTCCATCTATACCTTTAGAAAGAATAAACG
>DATCKI010000225.1:0-3365 GCA_036562365.1 Bacteroidia bacterium
GTAGCAAAGAATGGTTGTCCGCCGCCACTACCTTGAATTTCGCTTGCAATTTCTTTTACGAATGGAACTGCATTTTTACCAGCAGCAATTAAGTCTTCACTCATAAAAACGCTTAAGCCAGCTTTACCATCTTTTTCCGTACCAAATACAGCTAATGTGTTTTGGGTTGAGGTCTTCCATGCGAACGCGATGCTTTTAATTTGATCTGCACTTAAGTTCGTTTTAACACCAATAAATTTAATTCCATTAATAAGTTCGGCAGAATCTAAGAAAGCAGCTTTAGCTCTTTCTGTTTCAGCAAGTTTTAAGCGCTCCAACTCTGCATTTAATTGAGCTTCACGAGCCAATAAATCTTCAACTTGTTTAAGAGGATTACCGGTAGATTTTAGAGTAGTTTTAATGGTATGAAGTAAATCTTCTTGTTGTTCAATATATGCTTCAGCGGTTTCGTTGGTAATAGCTTCGATACGACGTATACCAGCAGCAACGGCAGTTTCAGTGGTGATTTTAAACAAACCTATTTCGCCACTTGCAGCTACGTGAGTACCACCACAAAGCTCTACACTAAATTCATCATCGAAACCAACTACACGAACCACATCTCCGTATTTCTCGCCAAATAAAGCCATAGCACCACGTTTTTTCGCTTCTTCTATAGGCATTTCGCGTATATCAGCAGCAATATTTTCACGAATTTTAGCATTCACCATACGTTCAATTTGACGAATCTCTTCTGCACTTACTTTAGAGAAATGAGAAAAGTCGAAACGTAAATTCTCTGCTTGTACTAATGAGCCTTTTTGCTCAACGTGCGTACCTAAAACCTTGCGTAAAGCCGCTTGTAAAAGGTGAGTAGCACTATGGTTTGCTTGCGTTAATTTGCGTTTATGTGTATCAATTTTTGCAACGAAATTTGCACTTGGATCAGTAGGTAATTTCTCTGCAAAATGCACTATTACTCCATTTTCTTTTTTGGTATCTACTATACGAATTTGTTCAGTTCCAAAGTCGAAAATACCAGTATCACCCACCTGTCCACCGCTTTCTGCATAGAAAGGAGTAATAGTAGTAACTAATTGGAATAAAGTTTTATTCTTAGCCGATACTTTTCGGTAACGAGTAATTTGCGATGGAGCTTCGAATTTAGTATATCCAACAAACTCGCATGGAATCATATTTTCAGCATCACCTTGAATAAATACCCAGTCGTCAGTACTAATTTCAGTAGCTTTACGTGAACGGTCTTTTTGTTCTTGAAGGGCTGTGTTAAATTCAGCTTCATCTATACTTAAACCATTTTCACGAGCAATAAGTCCGGTTAAGTCTGCAGGGAAGCCGTAGGTATCGTAAAGTTCGAATACCGAACGTCCGTTTAGAACCAATTGGTTTGCAGTTTTAGTTTCACGAATCAAGTTATCGATACGTTGAAGACCAGTTGCTAAAGTTTTATAGAAAGAGATTTCTTCTTCGTGGATAACCTTTTCGATTAAAGCTTTTTGAGCTTTTAATTCTGGGAATGCTTCACCCATTTCGGTTTGAAGAACTTCTACCAATTGATACATGAAAGGTTCACGTAATTCAAGTGTTTGGTAACCATAACGAATAGCACGACGAAGGATACGACGAATAACATAACCAGCGCCGGTATTAGATGGTAATTGCCCATCTGCAATTGAGAAAGAAATAGCACGAATATGGTCGGCAATAACTCGAATTGCAATATTGATAGTTTCCTCAGCAGGGCTTGGATTTTTATCAGTTGGAATATATTTCTTCCCGCTTAAATTTTCGATTTTAGCGATAAGTCCAGAGAATACGTCGGTATCGTAATTACTTTGTTTTTTTTGAAGAACGCGAACCAAACGTTCGAAGCCCATACCAGTATCCACGTGTTGTTTTGGTAATTTTACAAGGCTTCCATCAGCTTTACGTTCGAATTCCATGAATACGTTATTCCAGATTTCGATTACTTGAGGGTCGTCGGCATTTACGAGTTTAGCGCCATCTATTTTAGCTCTTTCTTCGTCGCTTCGGCCGTCGTAGTGGATTTCGGAACAAGGTCCACAAGGACCAACCTCGCCCATTTCCCAGAAATTGTCTTTTTTATTTCCATTAAGAATGCGAGATGGGTCAACAAATTGTTTCCAAGTATCGTATGCTTCTTGGTCGAATGGAACGCCTTCAGCTTCGCTACCTTCAAAAACCGTAACATAAAGGCGGTCTTTATCGATTTTATAAACTTCAGTAAGTAATTCCCAAGCCCAAGTAATTGCTTCTTTTTTGAAATAATCTCCAAAACTCCAGTTCCCTAACATTTCGAACATAGTGTGGTGGTAAGTATCTACCCCAACTTCTTCTAAATCGTTATGCTTTCCAGAAACACGTAAACATTTTTGAGTATCTGCCACTCTTGGGTATTTGATTGGAGCATTTCCTAAGAAAATATCTTTAAAAGGAGCCATACCACTATTATTAAACATAAGTGTAGGATCGCCTTTAACTACCATTGGTGCAGAAGGAACTATCTGATGCTGTTTGGAAGCAAAAAAATCTAAAAAGGTTTTGCGAACTAAATTTGCATTCATTCTGGAAAGAATTTTCTAAATATTTCTGTAAAATAAATTTACTTTTGTTTGAAAAGTGTGCAAAGGTAACGCTAATTTGTGGTAAGTCTAAAATTTTTACATAGAAATTAATGGCGAAGTGCTACATTTTTAATCCTTTGTGAACAAGGTGCTTATGGCAAAGAAGAAAATTAAATACATATACAATCCAGATACTCTTAGGTACGAACCCGCAAAGTTAAAGCCGAAGGAGATTATTGGAAGGATACTTTGGGTATTGGCTACAGGTATTGTGTTTGGAGGAGTTGTGATACTTTTTGGGTGGCAATTTTTAGCATCTCCGAAGGAGAAACGTATTGCTCGCGAATTGGAAGAAATGCGTGTGCGTTTCGAAGTTTTAAATAAAAGAACCGAATTGAACGAAAAGGTCTTGATGGATTTAAGAAGAAGAGACCAAAACTTATATCGTGCTATATTCGAAGCAGAGCCACTTCCCGAGAATATGCAAAGCCTATATCAGGATGAATATGCTCAATTCTCAAGTTTAAGTAATGCCGAATTACTTGAAAAGTCTAAAGAACGTATAGATCGTTTAAGTAGACAAATTGTGGTGCAATCACAGAGTTATGATGCACTTTTTAATTTAGCTAAAAAGAAGGAAGATTTATTACGTGCAATCCCTGCAATTATGCCTGTGCATGTTAAAGATTATGATGAAATTGCAAGTGGATTTGGGGTACGTGTACATCCGGTATATAAAACTCAAAAATTCCATGCGGGAATTGATTTTGCTGCTCCAAT
>DATCKI010000236.1:0-3054 GCA_036562365.1 Bacteroidia bacterium
TTAAAAATGATACTTGGACCGTAAAAAGTATAGTAAGTTTTGTACCTATAACCCGTCAAGTTGAAAGCATAGCTTTAATGCCTAATAATAGAGTATTTATAGCTTTCGAACGTTTAAAAGTAGGCCCATTAATTATACCTAATGGGGCTATAATCTTGCCACTTAAGCTTAAATAGTAACTAACAATAAGCGTTTATAACTCCTTTATTATTATAGGTTCTTCACGTACTTTATGTGTATTTTTGAGAAAATTTATTTTTCATGAATTACACTTTATCGTACAAGAAACCTAATACGCAATATCTGCATGTCGAGCTGAGCTTCGATAAACCCAATGCTATCCAACACGTTCAATTACCTGCTTGGAGACCGGGAAGATATGAGTTAGGTAATTTTGCGAAAAATGTAAAATCTTTCGTAGCTAAAAACGAAGAAGGTGAAATCTTAACATCTAAAAAAATTACGAAAGACCTATGGGAAATTCAAAGCAATGGAGCTAATTCTATAACTGTTGAATACGATTATTACGCGGCAGTTCTTAATGCTGGTTCAACTTATTTAGACCCTGAAATGCTTTACGTTAACCCAGTTAATTGCTTAATGTATCTGCCTGAGCGTATCGATGAAAAATGTTTCATCAATATACGAGTTCCAGATAGCTACGAAATTGCTATAGGCCTAAAACATGTACAAGGAAATATCTTCGAAGCTGCCGATTTCCATGAATTAGCTGATAGTCCATTTATAGCTTCAGCTACTCTTAAACACGAAGTCTTGGAAAAACATGGAGTAAATTTTCACTTCTGGTTCCAAGGAGAAGTAAGTCCTGAATGGCCCAAAATCTTAAACGATATGGGCGCTATTATCGACGCTCAAATTGAAATGATGGGTTCTTTTCCCGTTAAAGATTATCATTTCTTATACCACATTGCTATACATGGTATGTACCATGGCGTTGAACATTTAAATAGCACTGTTATCTGTCTTGGCCCTGTTTTCGACCTATTTAAAGACCGATTATATCCTGAATTTATTGGAATTAGTTCACACGAATTGTACCATGCTTGGAATATAAAAGCAATTCGTCCGGCCGACCTTCTTCCGTACGATTATACCCGGGAAAATTATACAGAAATGGGCTATGTTGCTGAAGGGGTTACAACTTATCTTGGCGACTATTTTGTTCTAAAAGCTAATATTTTTGGGCAATACGAATTCTTTAGAAACCTTAATTCTTGGCTTACTAAATATGTACATAACTTCGGGCGTATGAATTATTCAGTAGCCCAAAGTAGCTGGGATACTTGGTTAGATGGATACGAAGCTGGTGCTCCACAACGTAAAGTTAGTATATACAACGAAGGCGCATTATTGGCTTTATTGGCCGACCTAATCATACGTAAACATTCTAAAGCTAAGCATAGCTTAGGAGATGTGATGAGAGAATTATACGAAGAGTTTGCACTGAAAAACAAAGGTTATACACGTAACGATTATAAAGCTCTTCTAGAAAAATATTCTGGTGTTTCTTTCGATGTATATTTTAATTTATTAGTCGAAGGTACTACAAGTTATTTCCCATTTTTAGATGAATATTTCGATTATATTGGACTTCAAATAATTGAAATGCCTTCTGATAAATTAACCGAGAAATTATTTGGTTTAAAAACTAAGACAGAAGCTGGTAAGGTTATAGTAAGTGCTATACATATTGATAGTCCGGCCGAAAGATCAGGTCTAATGGTGAACGATGAAATCAGAACCATTAATAATATGCGTGTTAGCGATAACCTGAACGAATGGATGGGGCAATTGGAAAATCAAGCCTTTGAATTAACTGTGAATCGTAATGGTATTACTCGTAAAATACGCTTAGAAGGCGATGGAAAAAGCTATTACGGAAAATGGGAAGCAACTAAAAACCCTTTTGCAACTTCTGAGCAAAAAACAGCGTTTAGACTTTGGGCTAATGCCGAATTTTAATGCGCTTTAGGATGGATTTTATTACTTTTGTAGATATTTTTTAGGAATGAATTTTATAGAAGAACTTCGTTGGAGAGGAATGTTACAGGATATTATGCCTGGAACTGAAGAATTATTAAATAAAGAAATGGTTTCTGGATATGTAGGTTTCGACCCTACTGCAGATTCTTTACATATGGGTAATATGGTTTCTGTATTACTCCTTGCACGTTTACAAAAAGCGGGTCATAAACCCTACGCTTTAGTTGGTGGGGCCACAGGAATGATTGGTGACCCAAGTGGTAAATCTCAAGAAAGAAATCTACTCGACGAAGATTTATTGCGACATAATGTTGAATGCATTAAAAAACAATTAAGTCGTTTCTTAGATTTCGAAAATGGTGAAAATAAAGCTGTTTTAGTAAATAATTACGACTGGATTAAAGATTTTACTCTACTTTCTTTCTTGCGCGATGTAGGTAAACACCTTACGGTAAATTACATGCTTTCTAAAGATAGCGTGCAAAAACGTTTAGAAACTGGTTTATCTTTTACTGAATTCTCTTACCAATTAATTCAAGGCTACGATTTCTACCATTTATACAAAAACCATGGTATTAAGTTACAAATGGGTGGTAGCGACCAATGGGGAAATATAGTCTCTGGTACAGAATTAATTCGTCGTATGGCCGGTGGTGAAGCTTTTGCTGCCACTGCTCCTTTATTGACTAAAGCAGATGGTACTAAGTTCGGTAAATCTGAACAAGGTAATATTTGGATTGATGCAAATAAAACTTCTCCATATAAATTCTACCAATTCTGGTTAAATGTTGGAGATGAAGAAGCTGTAAAACTGATTAAGGTTTTCACCTTCTTACCTAAAGAAGAAATTGATGCTTTAACTGCTGCTCATTTAGAAGCTCCACATTTACGTATCCTTCAAAAACGCTTAGCTGAAGAAGTAACTGTTTGGATCCACTCTAAAGAAGCTTTACAAAAAGCTCAAGCTGCATCTGATATTCTGTTTGGAAAAGGAACAGCTGAAGGATTGAAAGCTTTATCAGAGTCAGAAATCTTAGATATATTCGAAGG
>DATCKI010000245.1:0-11707 GCA_036562365.1 Bacteroidia bacterium
TTTCATTCTTGATGAAGCGGATAGAATGCTCGATATGGGTTTTATTCACGATATTAAGAAGATTCTTAAATATTTGCCAGAAAAGCGCCAATCACTTTTCTTCTCTGCAACCGCCGCAGAACCAATAATGAATTTGGCCAATTCTATACTTCGTAATCCTAAAAAAGTAGCGGTGACTCCCATCTCTACCCCATCTGAAATAGTAAAACAATCTGTCTTCTACGTTAAAAAAGAGGATAAAAGAAATTTATTGAAGTCTTTAATTAAGTCTGAAAAAATAGATCATGCCTTAGTTTTTACAAGAACGAAACATGGTGCAGATAGAGTGGCTAAAGACTTATGCAAAGCCGGTATTGAAGCTGCAGCCATACACGGAAATAAATCGCAATCTGCAAGAGAAAAAGCATTGAATGGCTTCAAAAATAAAAACATTAGAATTCTTGTAGCTACTGATATAGCCGCTCGTGGTATAGATGTAGAAAAATTAGGATACGTTATTAATTACGAAATCCCTGAAGTTGCCGAAACTTACATACATAGAATTGGTAGAACAGGAAGAGCTGGGAATGAAGGTAGAGCTTACTCATTCTGCACAGATGATGAAAAAAATTATCTGAAAGCTATACATAAGCTTCTAAACAAACCTTTAAAAGTAGAGGTTTTAAACTAGTGCATTTTTAATTTAAATAGTAACCGACAAAGAAATTTGTCACAAAAAAAGAGTACAATGAAAACAGGAACCGTAAAATTCTTTAATGACGAAAAAGGCTTCGGATTTATTAAAGTTGACGGAGGAGAAGACGTATTTGTTCACGCAAAAGGTCTTATTGATCAAATTGGAGAAAATGATAAAGTAGTTTTCGAAGTTCAGCAAGGTAAAAAAGGACCTATGGCTGTTAACGTGAAAATTGCCTAAACATAGTTTAAAATTTGAATGAAACCGCTTAGAAATAAGCGGTTTTTTTTATCACAAACTTTTACTGACTGCTTTGAATACTTAATCACCAAGCCCTATTTTCGAGCAAATTAACAACTTATGAAAATTTTATTATCATCACTTATTTGCATATTAGCGGCTTGTATCCTTGCAAGTTGCGACCCTAAAATTGAATCGAGTTATTATATTGAAAATCTTAGCAATGAAACTATTCAACTAGAAATCAAAACTCATAGTTATTATTACAATCTCGATTTGTATTTGCAACCTGATTCTTCTTTCATTTTAAACGATACACTTTACGCTTTTAAAACTCTTACCAATTCTCAAAAGGTTCATTTACACTACTTATCTATTTATGGTAGGCCTAAGCATATGCCTAAATTTAAAAACGAAATTAAGTATTTATATAGCTTAAAGATTACAGGCAAATCACTTACTAAAGACTTTAAATCAGAAGCTAATTGGGTCGATTATAATAGTACAAATACATATAAAGAATACATTTTTCAAATTAACGAAACGGATATTCAATAAAAGCGCTTAGATTAAATGGATAAGGGACACTATTTTTTTAAAGGTGTCCCTTATTATTTTTTAAGAGTATTATACATTTCTATGAAGTATATTTGATAATTAATTACTCAAATAATGAAGAATATACTTCTACTTGTATGCAGCTTACTTCCATCCACCCTTATTTTCTCACAAACAGCGGCGGAATATTGCGCCCATGGTAAAATTAAATCTATTCACCACCCCAATCAATCAGCTTCGCGAAGTATCGAATCTGACAAATACGATTTACACTACCATAAATTAGACCTCGAGATGTCTAATACGTCCACTTATGTAAAAGGGAATGTGGAATTCCAAGCAAAGGTTATAGCTAACCAACTATCTGTATTTGAATTCGATTTACATTCTTCTTTAACTATTGACTCAATCCGTTTTAATGGACAATTAGTTTCTGCTACCGACAACAACGGCCTTCGTAGCGTGGCACTAAGTAGCCCGCTTAATCAAGGCGAGGATTTCAGCGCACGTATTTACTATCAAGGTTTACCAACAGCTGTTCCTGGCGCCGCAATTGGTTCAGGAATCACCAATGATGTATCTCCAAGCTGGGGAGCACGTGTAACATGGACTTTAAGTCAGCCTTTTAGCGCCTATGAATGGTGGCCTTGTAAACAAACATTAGGCGATAAAATTGATTCTATAGACGTATGGGTAACCGTAGACGATAGCTTAAAAGCTGGATCTAATGGTATTCTAACAAACATTACCCCACTTCCAGGAAATAAAGCTCGCTACGAATGGAAACATAGACATCCTATCGATAATTACCTTATTTCAGTTGCTGTAGGAAATTACTACGAATACAATATTTATGCAAATCCCGTGGGTGCTCCAAACCCTATTCTGATTCAAAACTATTTATACAATAAACCTAACTTTATTAATTACGTCACCCCTCTTATCGATAAAACAGCAGATTACCTAGAACACTTTAGCTCTTTATTTGGTTTATACCCTTTCCAAAACGAAAAATATGGACATTCAGCTGCTCCTCTTTCCGGTGGAATGGAACACCAAACCATGACTACTCAAGGAGTATTTTCAGAAGATATCATTGCACATGAATTAGCACACCAATGGTTTGGCGATTATGTAACTTGTGCTTCGTGGAAAGACATAGTCTTAAACGAAGGCTGGGCTAGCTACTTAGAATACATTATGCGTGAAGAATTTATGCCTAATACTGCCGCTACTTCTATGAATCAAATTCACAATAGCGTAATGTCTCAACCAGGTGGCAGTGTTTATGTAAATGATACAACTGATGTAAATAGAATATTCAACAGTCGATTAACCTATGATAAAGGCTCTGCTATATTTCATACCTTAAGATATGAGATTAATAACGATTCTCTTTTCTTTGCTGCTATGCGCAATTACCTGCAAAATTTTGCTTATAAAACAGCATTTGGAACCGATTTAAAGAGCAGTTTAGAGAATTTTACTGGAATGAATTTCGATAATTTCTTTAATCAATGGTATTATGGAGAAGGATATCCGACTATTAATTTACGTCATAACCATGCGAATGGAATAGCGTATTTGAAAATAAGTCAAATTCCATCTAAGCCTACCGTAACACCTTTGTTTAAAACCCCTATCGATATACGTTTATTTGGCGGAGGTGCCGATACTACCGTACGTGTTTACCTTACTGATGTTGACACTTACGTAAGTTTCCCATATTCAAAGTCGTTTGTGAACGCACAAATTGACCCTAAAAACTGGATCATAAACTTAGTTGGAAGCATAGCAAAAGACATTTATTTATCAGATGAAAGCTATAATTCGGAAAGCACATTTGAAATTTATCCGAATCCAGCTTCCCAATTCATTCGCATCAAAACACCGTATAATTCAGACATCAAATTGATAGATGCAAACGGAAAAACAATAAAAATTTACAGCGCACAAACTCAAGAAATTTCTTTAGAAATGTTAGCACCTGGAATTTATTATTTACAGAGCGGACTAGAAACTAAAGCATTTGTGAAGAAGTAAAAGAATCTATACTAATTAAGTATTTGCCTACTTATACAAAACAACATAGAATAAAGTCGCATTATTTTGAATAGGCTTTAAGGCGCAGAACTAAACCTATCCCCTTGGGGGAATATCCAATCTAACACAAAAAAAAAGGAAGCTTTTAGCTTCCTTTTTTACATTATTTTTCTACAATCTTAAACTCTACGCGTCTATTTCGAGCACGGCCCTCAGGAGTTTCGTTCGTATCGATAGGAACTTCTTCTCCATAACCTTTAACTTTTACAATGCGCACAGCCGCTAAACCATTATTAATTAAATAACGTTTCACCGCTTCAACACGACGTTGAGATAATGCTAAATTATATTCATTTGAACCATAAGAATCTGTATGGCCAGCAATTTCAATTCTAATATCAGGATATTGCTTTAATATCGCTAAAGCTCTATTAAGTTCTGCTACAGATTCAGACTTTAATTCTGCTTTATCAAAATCGAAGAATACATTATTCAGAACAAAGGTTCCACCTACTTCAATTCTAGATAATTCAATAATTTTAGTCGATTCTGAATACCCAGAAACATCTCTTAAGTCAATATTTTCAGAATGGAAAATATACCCATCAGCATTTAACGAAATTCCGTAGTTAATACCTGATGGTAATGAAACTAAGAAACCTTCTTCTTTATCACTTCTATATTTGAAAATTTCTTTTCCAGTTGAATTATCAACGATAACAACTTTAGCTGAGATAGGTTCTTTAGTAGTTTTATCAACTACTAAACCTTTAAACATATTTAAACTTGGGCCAGTATATTTATCATTAGGTTTATTCGGATCTGCATCGATTAATTCGAATTGATAAATATCTTGATCTCCATGTCCACCAACACGCGAACTAGATAAATAACCAGTTCTTCCATCTCCAGTAATCACAAAATAAATATCGTCGCCACCGGTATTAACAGGAGCTCCAAGGTTTACGGGTTTAGACCAAATTCCATTTTCAAGAACAGAATAGAATACATCGTAACCACCCATAGAATTATGACCACGACTACTAAAATACAAGGTTTTTCCATCAGGATGAATAAACACCCCATCCTCATCATAAGGAGTATTAATAACTTCACCTAAGTTTTTAGGGTTGCCCCATTCCTTGTCAGAAATTTTAGTATATTCATAAATATCACGACCACCAAATCCACCTGGACGATCACTTACCACATAAGCTCTTTGTCCATCGCTTGAAACAGAAATATGGGTTTCATATCCTTTAGAGTCTATACCCAATACAGGTTTAGAAGCAGTCCAATTTCCATCAATAAATTCAGAATAGCGTATTTCTTGCTTATTAGTACCATTGTAAAAATACATAGTTTTACCATCGGCAGAAAGACTAACGCAAGCTTCATGTCTATTAATAGCGTCTCGAATTAAATCAACTTTACTTACTTCAGAGAAGCTAGTATCGCTAACTTTCTTTGCTTTATAAAGAGTTTCATACGGAGCATAATCGAATTTACTAATTTTTTTAGGAGTGGCAGAAGGAATAACACGAGCAGTATAATACATGTATTCACCGTCAGCTCTTAAAAGAGGCACATATTCAGAAGCATCCGTATTTATAGGATAATCCAAATGTCTAATTTTAAACATAGGATTTTCAGAAAGGGTAATACCATTCGTACACTCGTACATTAATTTATCTATCCAACTTAAATCGAATCCAGGCAATTTACTTGCATTAGGTCTAAAGTTGCGATAGTGAATCATGGCAGAGTCGAATTTATCTGCTTTGTGGTATGCTTGAGCCAAAATAAATTCCATGTCGGGTGTGAACTCTGGATTTAATTCAAAAGCTTTTTTTGCATAAGGCAGAGCTTTATAAGGCTCGTACGACTCCAAATAACAAACGCTAAGTTTATAATTTAAACTTGCACTGTTTGGGTTGATTTTATATGCATCAAGATAATACGGAATCGCAAGTCTTGATGATGTAGGTTCTTTGTTTATTATTTTATCCCCCTTTTTTATGCTCTTTGCTGCAATGTCCCAATTTGTATTTGCAGCTATATTCACTTTCGTGAATTCCTGATTTTGAGCGAACCCCCTACTCAAAATACATACGCATGAGATAACTAGTGTGAAATAGCGCATTGTATTAGTATTTGAGTTACAAAGGTATAAAAAAAGCCACTGAACGTGGCTTTATATCAAATTATATGTAAATTTCTTACTATTTTGTTTGCTCTGATCTCTTAACAGCTTTTTTTGATTCTCTTGTTACAGCTGATGATTTATGGGCACTTGTATGCTCTGAACCCTTTGCACAACAAGCAGCTTTGCTTCCTGAATCACTTGTTGAAATAGCTACTGAGCCATTCCCTGAATTCTCTGCTTTTGCTTCTGAACAAGATTTTCCACCACCTGCTTTAGCCTGACAACATGCCGGCTTTGCACTATTCGTTTTACTTGTCGCTGTTTGTGCCGACGCCATCGCCATTGCTCCTAAACCAAATGCAGCTAATAACAATATCTTTTTCATAGTATTTTTAATTTTATCAAATATATGCTTTTTATCAACATCTATTTACTCTCTTTTCTTATTTTTTTGTTAATCCATCCCCTCTTATAGCCTTTCTTCAATTTTAATTATTTTTATTCTCAAATTAATATTAGCCCAAACTATGAGAACAATTTTATTTTTATTGCTTTCTACCTTTATTTCAAGCGCTTTCGGACAAAATATCCAACTCGTTTATTCATGCCAATTTGAAGGTTTCCTTGATCAATCAGCCGTAAATTTTCTTCCTAAAGAATGTTCTATAAGTTCCAATGGAGAAAAAATGCTAATTTCTCAAAGAGCTGATAACCCCATGTTCGCATCCGACCAATTAGTAGATAAAGACAATACCTATATCATTAACAAATTCAGTAAAACCTATTCCGTAGTACCTTTAACAGACAATGGCAATTCAGATACACCATTTGAATATAAAAAGATTGCGAGCGGAGAAAAGGTAGCTGGTTATAATTGCGATAAATACTCTATAACTTATACCGATAAAGAACAATCAACCACTCTTTTTATATGGGTAACAAAAGATATTAATCTCCCAAAATTTCCGGATAATAAAAAAATGAACTCACCTACGAGTTTAGCATTTCAACATAATTCAATTGAAGGGACCATAGTAAAAATGGAAATGCCTTCTCCTATGCCAAATTCAAACATGGATCAAAAAATTATCTATACACTTAAATCTTTTTCTACAGAAAAATTAGACCCTTCATTATTCGAAATTCCTAGTAATTTTACTAAAATTTCCATTCCAACTAAATAGCAAGTCTTTTGTTCGAGAATATATTAAAAAAACTAGAGAATTACTGCGCATACCGCGATAGAAGTGAACAAGAAGTATATACTAAAGCATTGGAATATGGTTGTCTTCCGCCCAATGCCCAAAAAGCTATTGAAATTCTAAAAGAAAATGGTTTCTTAAACCAAGAAAGATACTTGCGCTCTTTTATCGTTGGGAAATTCAAAAACAATGGCTGGGGAAAAAATAAAATTAAGCAGTATTTACGTAGGCAAAAAATAAAAGACTCCGAAATAGAAATCATTTTTCAGGATGAGATTAGTGCTACTGAATACAAAAAAATGATTGATAAGCTTTGTAAAAACAAGTGGGAAAGCCTAAAAAGAGAAGAAGACTTATTGAAGAAAAAACAAAAAACAGCACGATTTTTAATCAGTCGTGGCTTCGAACCAAACTTAGTCTTCCAATCAATATCGACTCAAAGCAAGGATTAGAATACTCATGTCGAGCACTTTAATCTATTATACTTAATCTCAAAAAATATTGCAATTATCTCGAAATTTGCACGTATTTTTGCAGCATGAAGCATATTCGTAATTTCTGTATCATTGCCCACATCGATCATGGTAAAAGTACCCTTGCTGATCGTTTACTTCAACATACAAAAACAGTAAGCGATAGAGAAATGCAAGCGCAAGTACTCGACGACATGGATCTTGAGCGTGAGCGTGGTATTACCATAAAAAGTAAAGCCATCCAAATGGACTATGTTCAAGATGGTCAAAAATATACACTAAACTTAATTGATACCCCTGGTCACGTCGATTTTTCGTATGAAGTTTCACGCTCCATCGCAGCATGCGAAGGTGCACTTCTTATTGTTGATGCTGCTCAAGGTATTCAAGCGCAAACTATCTCGAACCTATATCTAGCCATAGAAAACAACTTGGAAATTATTCCAGTACTAAATAAAATGGACCTTCCAGGTGCTATGCCAGAAGAGGTAAAAGACCAAATTGTTGACCTTATTGGTTGTAAACGCGAAGATATTATCCCAGCTTCTGGTAAAACTGGTTTTGGAGTTGATAAAATTCTTGAAGCCATAGTTGAAAGAATCCCTGCACCAGTTGGCGATCCTGAAGCTCCACTTCAAGCCCTTATCTTCGATAGCGTTTTCAATAGCTACCGTGGTATTATCGCTTATTTCCGCGTAATGAACGGAAGTATCAAAAAAGGTGATAAGGTTAAATTCATAGCTACCGGTAAAGAATATTTCGCCGACGAAATTGGTACTCTTAAACTTAACTTAGACCCTAAAGCTCAAATTTTAACTGGCGACGTAGGTTATATCGTTTCTGGTATCAAAGAAGCTAAAGAGGTTAAAGTTGGTGATACTATCACTCATGTTGATCGTCCGTGCGAAGAAGCAATCCAAGGTTTCGAAAACGTTAAACCTATGGTTTTCGCCGGTATTTATCCGGTTGACACCGAAGATTTTGAAGAATTAAGAGCATCTTTAGAAAAATTACAATTAAACGATGCCTCTCTTACTTTCGAACCTGAAAGTTCTGCAGCATTGGGATTCGGATTCCGTTGTGGATTCTTGGGTATGCTTCATATGGAGATTATTCAAGAACGTTTAGAGCGCGAATTCAAAATGAACTGTATCACTACTGTACCAAACGTTAGTTACTGGGCTCATACTACCAAAGGTGAAAAGTTCATGATGCGTACCCCAAGCGATATGCCAGATCATAACTCTTTAGATTATATCGAAGAACCATATATCAAAGCTCAAATTATTACTAAACCCGATTATATTGGGCCAATTTTGAACCTATGTATGGAAAAACGCGGTATTATTAAAAGTCAAAATTACCTGACTCCAGACCGTGTTGAAATGATCTTCGAAATGCCATTGGCTGAAATTGTATTCGATTTCTACGATAAATTGAAAACTATCTCTCGTGGTTATGCTTCATTCGATTACCATATCACTGAATTCCGTCAATCTGACTTAGTGAAAATGGATATATTACTGAATGGTGAACAAGTAGATGCCCTTTCATCGCTTATTCACAGAAGTAAAGCCTACGAATTCGGTAAAAAACTTTGTGAAAAATTAAAAGAACTAGTGCCTCGTCAACAATTCCAAATTGCTATTCAAGCTGCAATTGGAGCTAAAATTATTGCTCGTGAAAACATTTCGGCTATACGTAAAGACGTTACTGCTAAATGTTATGGAGGTGATATCTCGCGTAAACGTAAACTTCTTGAAAAACAAAAAGAAGGTAAAAAACGTATGCGTCAAATCGGTTCCGTAGAAATTCCTCAAAGCGCATTCTTAGCCGTATTAAAGTTAGACTAATGATTAAAAAAGCTGAATTAATTCTGCCAGTATTACTGCTTGCAGTAATAATAACTATGTACATCCAAACACCGTACCAAGTTATTGTGCTGCTTAGTTGGATGCTCGCAGCTCTTATTAATATTGGTGGTGGATGGTACCTTTTTAAAGGTAATTCTCCTAAATCTAACTCTATTATTGCAACTATTTCTGGATTTGCATTTACTATTGTCTATATCTCTATTGGAATGAAGCTTATTAGCGTAGGATATCAATTCTTCTTCGCTATTGTTTCGCTTTTTGCTCTCTCTATGAGCTTCTTGCTTACTCTTTTTCATCCTGCAAATTCAAATCCAGAATTCGCTCCGTTTATAGACGGAATAAAATATAGACATGTTATTTATTCCGTTGCCCTAATGATCATTACTTTTATCCCTAATTCGGTATTTTTAACTTTGAAATATCATGGTGATGATGAAAGAATCCGATTAGAAGAAGCTGTAATCGACAACCCGCTTGATTCTACTGCTAACGCTAACCTTGAAAATTATATTTTAAATAATTCGTATTAATCCATGTTTAATTGCGAAGAAATACTGCAAACTCAATTCGATTTTAGCAAAGAAACCATCGAAAAGCTTCTTGCAACTAAAGAGTTGTACGAAGATTGGAACGCTAAGATTAATGTGATTTCGCGTAAAGACATGGATAATTTCTATGAACACCACTTAATTCATAGTCTTTCTATAGCTCTATTTAGCAAATTTGAAGCGGGAACAAGTTTAATTGATGTTGGTACTGGAGGCGGTTTCCCTGGAATTCCATTGGCTATTATTTACCCAGATTGCAACTTTGTTTTAAACGATAGTATTGGCAAAAAACTTAAAGTGGCTCAAGGGGTTGCTGATGCATTAGGATTAAAAAATGTAAAAACTCAACATGCTCGTAGCGAAGACATCAAACAAAAATTTGATATAGTACTTGGCCGTGCAGTTAAAAATATCCCAGAATTTTACGGTTTCACTAAACATCTTCTCAATAAAGATGGACAATACTGGTACTTAAAAGGTGGAGATTTTCAAGATGAATTAGTACAAGTACCACTTCATTCTAAAGAATATTCCATATATTCAAAAATTAAGACCGAATTCTACGAAACTAAAAAGGTGGTCAACATGTGGCCATAATGCTATGATTAAAGTAATTGCTTCCTCCTTTATAAAAAACGAAACACTCGTACAGGAGTTGCTTCAACTTTTCCCATCGGCTATTCTATACTCGGGTCCAGAAAATCATTTACCTGCATTACATAATTTTTGTTCCGATGCAGAAGTTCTTTTGGTAGGCCGCGAAATTATTGATGAAGAATTTCTTTCTTTTTGCCCTAAGCTTAAACTAGTTGCTAAATATGGTGTAGGTATTGATAATATAGACCTTCATGCATTAGAAAAGAAAGGAATTCAATTAGGATGGACCGGCGGTGTGAATAAAAGAAGCGTGGCCGAATTAACTATTGGCTTTCTTTTATCTGCAGCTCATAATACTTTTATTACCGGAAATAAGCTGAAAAATGGCTATTGGTATAAAAATGGAGGTATTTGCGTCGAAAAGAAAACGCTTGGAATTATAGGATTTGGTAATATAGGAACTGAAGTGGCAAAGTTAATGCAAGCTTTCGGTATGAATATTATTGCTCACGATATACTTGATAAATCTAAAGAAGCACAAGAATTAGGCGTGCGTATGTGTAGTTTGAATGAAATTCAAAAAGAAGCTGATTTTATTACGCTGCACATTCCTTATACACCTGAAACTAAAGGTATGATTAATGAGCAATTTATAAATTCGTGCAAGAAGGGTATGATTCTAATTAACTGTGCACGAGGCGAAATTATTAATACTGAAGATATTATTGCAGCACTTGGTATGGGTAAATTAGCAGGCTATTATGCCGATGCTTACGAACCTGAACCGTACTCGGATACTCGATTAATTAGCAAAGAAAATTTTTATGGTACTCCACATATAGGCGGAAATTCGGTAGAAGCCGTACTAAATATGGGTCGAAGTGCCATTAATCATATTAAAAACTATTATCAAAAATGAAAAAATTAGCTTACATATTCATAGCACTAAGTTTAGGCTTAAGCGCATGTAAATCTGGGGAAAAAGCTGCAATTGCTGATGATTGCAAAGGAGAAGCAAAAGAAAATTGTATGTGTACTATGCAATACGATCCGGTTTGTGGATGTGATGGTATAACTTACGGGAACGATTGCGCTGCACAATGCCAAGGTGTAAAAACCTGGACCAAAGGCGAATGTCCAAACAAATAAATTATAAACCGATTGAAAACAATCGTTTTTTAAAATGAAATCCCCCCAAGGAACTTGGGGGGACTTAATTATTTAACTTGCATAATAAAACCTTCGCTATGAATATTTCTAATTTCAATTCGAGGGTCTTCAGCCAAATATTTTCTCAACTTGGTAATATACACATCCATACTACGACCAGTAAAATAGTCGTCATTTTTC
>DATCKI010000246.1:0-2137 GCA_036562365.1 Bacteroidia bacterium
TGAAATAGAAGTAATATATTTTAAAATTTCTGCTGTTATTTCGTAAGGAGGTTTCATTTTGTGATACTATCATTTGATACTATCACAAATTTAAAATTAATATTTGAATTTAAGCGTAAAGTTTGGGAAATATTGCGTGTAACATAGTAGTATCGGAATATAGAATACAACTATCAAGGGTAAAATAATGAGCGCCATTGGTAAGGTCTATTATGGTTCTGTATGCTGAAGAGGATGTACTTAATGTCAATTGTTTTAATTGTACATGATCTGCTCCGTTCAATTTAAAGATATAGTTAGTAGCTGCAGAGGTTGGATTATCAGTAAGTATAACATCAGTTCGATTTTTCGTTTCAGAACGGAAAGTAATTCTCGGGTTTTGTCCAATCTCTGGAAATTGATTTATGGTATATCGCCCAGCATAAATTCCAGGTTTTATATCGAAATAAACATCGCCACATACTCCGCGTTGATTCAATAAATTAACTGCGGTATTTAAATCTGCAATTGAGTCGGAATTATTTACACCATATCCTACTTTTTAGGTTCCACTTAAAGCTAGATAATGTTTAAATCTTTTGGAGTTATTAATGGGATTCGCATCTACCATTCCATTCGGATTAGTTAAAGTTATTCCTAATGAATCGCCTTCATTAAAAGTGTATGGCCCAGGTATTGTAATTTGTACTGTAGTAAATGGAGGAATAGCCCCAGACCAACTCATTAAACTTGCTGTACCAGCATGGTACAATGAAATTTGAAAAGAGTTTAGTGTATCTGAACCATTGTTAGCAACAGTAAAATCAATTGAATTTCCATATGAACAATTAACCTGCGACGGAGAATCTATAGATTCTAATGAAACATCATTAGGAGGCATAGGTGTACAAGAAAATACGGCTTCCCACCCAGCAAACGAAATTGAACCATCTGAAGTAAACACAAAAGTTAATGCTCTGGTTGTTTACTTGCAAAGTTATATTTTGCCCTCCACATGCATTCGAATTTCCTGTGATTGTTCCTGCTTATGGCATTCCACTACAAGGCATAGCCGGAACAAAACCAATACTTCCGATAAAACCCCGTGGGTAGTTCACTGGGGTAGAAGGAACAGCGGGTCCTCCCCAACTTATTCCATCACCTGTCAATAAATTTACACCACCAGAAGAAAAGGTATTTATTCCTGCCCCAGCAGTTAAATTCATATAATTTAAAACAGTGCACTAACCGCTATTGTATATGTAGTATTGGCAGGAATTATGATAGACAAATTTGAAAAAGCGTGATAAATACCACCCGAGGACTTAAAGTGGTTGCACCTGCACTAATCCAACCGTTTTGACCAGGTTCTACAACCCCAAGAGTCCATGTGCCAGGCTCATTAATCGGTGTAGCCCTGTATAATACCTGAATATTATTTGCAATATTCGTCCCAAAATGAGACGATAAATCTGTGATTATAATAGCATATGAATTGGTGTTTTGAACATTAAATGTTACCAATCCACTACTATTATTATTTGTGTGATTAGTTGAAATAAATGTTTGAGCAAATAAAGTTCCTGATAACAGAAATAAAATAGCCAATATTAGACAATAGGTTTGTACTCCACACTTGGGGATTGATTTCATATAAGGTTGTTTTATTGCTACTTAGCATAAAAATATTTTTTTTCACCAATAGTAAACTTTTATCAAAAAAAGGGGAGCACCGCTCCCCTTCTTCATGTATTTTCAACTAATAAACAATTATTTACGAACCAACTTTAACACCTTAACTTCTCCATTTATATCAATTGAAACTGTATATACACCCATGCTAATCGAATTAAGGTCTAATGTTACTACACTACCATCACCCACAGGCACTTGTTTTATTAAAATTACTTTACCACTCAAGTCAATCAACTTAATTTTAGCATCTCCAACATTTACACCTTTAAACACAAGGTTTACATTTTCGGTAGCTGGATTAGGATACATTTCTACTGAACCTGTAATAAACTCTTCGTTGCCTACATTATATACACTTACAGCATTGGTTGTAGTTATTGTGTCACATTCTCCATACACGGTTAATGTAATTACATACTGACCAGAACTAGAATACATATGAGTTGGATTTTCCTCTGTTGAA
>DATCKI010000248.1:0-3718 GCA_036562365.1 Bacteroidia bacterium
GGGAAGTGTTTACCACTGGCTAAAACGCCACCTTGTTGTAGTCCAGCGGTTAGAGCAATTCCTTTTTGGGTAACATTATGTTTAGATTCACCGAAAGAACGTGCACCGATAATTGGGTTAGCCGGATTATTATTGACGTCGAGCACAGGCGAATAGCTGAAATTTACGCCTACACGGCGAAGTTGACGAGCCATTTCGAGGCCTACTTCGCGGATGAGTTCTTGGTTTTGAATGGCGCCCAGGGTCATTTGCCAAGGGAATTTGAAGGTGCTATCTAGACGCATGCTTAAGCCCCATTCATAGTCGCCACTTATAAACATGGGTACTTTGGCTTGAGCTTGGTATCGATTGGTTAAATGAGCTTGTTTTACTGGTCCGCCTTGGAAAAATATGATTCCACCCGGTTGCATGCGGGCAATCATATCTTGAGTTTCTTGATAGTTTTTTTCGTTTTTATTGCTGTATGCTGCAATAATAAAAGTTTGAGCAGCTCTCTCGCGTGGGGAAAGAGCATTGTAGACAGAATCTACCCAATTACGTTCTTTATCAGTTTTATAAGAACTTAATTGGTAGTTAGAAACAAACTCTTTCTCCTTTTTTGCAGAAGAAAGTAGGACAGACATTCCTAATAAAACACCAAATGCACCATTCATAATGTTAACAAAAATAACAGTCTAGCCATGTAAAAACTCGATTTTTTATTTTTTTAATTCATACAACAATGTGAATTGTTTGTTATGACAAACGAAAAGCCATGAAGATTCGTTATATTTGTAACAAAGATTTAACGATATGTTGCTTCCAAGATTAAATATGTTAACGCAAAGAAAGCCACGTGATTTCAACTACAAGCCTATGTATGTTAAGGACGAGGATTTAGATCCAAACTCTACATCGGAAGGTCGGATTAGAGCTGCATATGGTTCTAAGGAAGAGAAATCTATTCGAGAAAAAATGGAAGATAGACGCCATTTTGGAGGGACATACGATCATGAAAAAGCAAAGAAGAAATTATATTTCTTGGCGGTAGTATTAATTGCGATCTTGATTTGGATATTTTTATTTTAAGTTTCTACTATTGTATATAAACTCATATCCTTTTCTTTTCCTTTTAATTTGATGCTGCTTACGAATTCAGCTTCGAAATAAGGATAAAGATTTAGTCTACGAACCACATATTCACTTACTAGGAGTTTTTTGTGTAGCGGGTGACATTGATTCAGGATGCGTTCGCTGGTATTTACTACATCTCCGTGGAAAACGATATCACTTTTAAGTTTACCTATAATGGCTGTAATAACTTCGCCACCGTGTATTCCAGCTTTAAATTCAGGAATTATATTGAAGTTTTTAAGGTATGCAGATTCTAATTGTTGTAGGGTTTCTTGCATTTCGAAGAAACAACGTATGCAGTTGTTCTTTTTAATTCCGTCTTTAATTTCCCAGGTAATAACAACTTCGTCGCCTACGTATTGATAAATTTCGCCTTTAGTTCTAAGGATTGCAGGAGATATATCGTCGAAGAAATTAGCGAGAAGTTGATGGTATTGTAAAGGGTCTAAAGATTCTGCAAGCGCAGTAGATCTATTAAGGTCGATGAACATAAAGATACGTTCTTCGGTTCTTGGTTTGTAGTAGCGACCAAGTAAATAATTAACTAAGGTTCTAGCACCAAGGATACGTGCGGTAAGTCGAACGAAGTTTAGGATAAAACTAATTAAAAGAGTTAGAATTAAGAATCGGATACCGGTTTCTGGGGTAGAGAATATGAATTCGATTTTTTCGTCATAAACTTTTGCAAATTCGTCTTTAGTTAGAAAAATAGTATAGATACCAGTACTAACTACGATAGAAAGGAGGAATAAGCCTCCCATGGCTAGGGTTCTGGTGGCCATAGATACTGCGAAGGAGCTTCCATCGTCGACTTTTGTATATTGTTTATCGTAGTTTCTTAGAACTATACCGATGAATATACCAGAAATAAGACTAAGAATAACTAAGTGTTGGTCTATATCCCAAAACGAGAAGTTTAGGGTAAATGAGATTAACATTCCAAGCGAAGCCGACTGGATAATGTAGCGTAAAACCTTTTTAGAGCGTTTGATAGTTCGTTTGCCTATACGGCGAGTAAATCCATTTTTTTCGTCGAGTTTTAGTTTTAGTTTTTTGATTTTAGTGGCATTTTTCTCTTTGAGAATGGTATAATTTTTATCTGCATAATTAGTGAAGAAGTTGGTTTCGTTCAAGTAATTTTCTTGAATTTGCAGCCATTCAGCTTCACCGTGTTCTTTATCGAGATAAATTTCCCATTCTTTGCGAAGACGTTCGCCTGCTTCGGTAAAATTGATTTTTCCCATACCAAGTCTATCGGCATCAATCATACAAGCTTCAAGACTGTTTTCGGGTTCATGTTTATAGCGAGTTGCGTTAATGCAATCGCGAACTTTTTGAATTTTATATTCGGGGAAATTGTGTTCACGAAGGAAATTTTCGGCAATTCTAATACTTTCGTCTTCGTGGCCAAGGTATTTAAAGCAATAGCCAATATCGTGGAACCACGCAGCAATAAGAAGAATTTCAAGGTCTTCGTTATTGAGCATTTCTCCTAATCCAATTTCTTCTGCAGCCGAGACTACATCTTTAGTATGTTGTACATTATGATAGGTTAAAGTGCTAGGTAAATTTGCAATAAGAAATTCCTCGCAATAGTCTTTAACTTTAAAATAAATAGGCGATTTATACATACCGAGTATAAAGATAAGAGGAATTTGAATATCTTGTTTTGAAATATTGAAATCTTGCCTTAGATAGGGGAGAATTTGAATCAATTCTGTACATTTGTAAAAAATAATAAGACACATGAAGCGTAATTATGCCTTATTGCTAGTAATAGCATCATTAGTAATCGTATCGTTTGCTCGTTTAATTGAGCATCCTTTTAACTTTACTCCTTTAGTTGCTATGTCGATTTTTGGAGTATATCAGTGCAAAGGAAAATGGTATAGCTTTTTATTGCCATTAGTAGCGATTTTCTTTAGTGATGTATTAGTAAATGTATTTGTTCAGAATTCATATTTAGATAGTCCATTTGCATATTTCGCTACAGTTACTCCATATGTAGGATATGCAACTTTATTATTAATAGGTTGTTTAGGTCTTATTATGAAGAATGCTAAAGCAACTACAGTTACTTTATATTCATTAATTGGTTCTGTAGTGTTTTATTTAATAACGAATACAGCTGCTTGGATCATGGATCCAGCAAATTTATACAGTAACGATTTAGCTGGTTTAGCACAGTGTTTATATGCTGGAATTCCATTTTATAAGAATGAAATTACTGGAAGCTTTTTCTTAAATCAGGTAGCTGGCGATTTATTCTTTAATGGCTTGTTATTCGGAATGTTTGCATTAGCAACGAATAAATTTAAATCATTACAAACAGCTTAATATTTGCCCCGATATTCGGGGCTTTTTTTTGATATGAAACTACATGCAATAGATACGGGTTTATTTAAATTAGATGGTGGAGCTATGTTTGGTGTAGTTCCAAAAACTATGTGGAATAAACTAAATACAGCTGATGAAAATAATCTCTGTACTTGGGCTATGCGTTGCTTATTAGTTGAAGATGGTAATAAGCTAATTTTGGTAGATACAGGAATAGGAGATAAACAATCAGAGAAATTCTTTAGCCATTATCATTTACATGGTGATG
>DATCKI010000250.1:0-2012 GCA_036562365.1 Bacteroidia bacterium
TTTTCATTAATTAATAAGAAAAGTGGATTTGGGTTCGATATGGGGGTGGGATATTCTAATTTGAGTTATAAATCTCCAGGACATACGTTTTATACACCTTCTGGTAAAAAGTTTTGGGGTATTACTTATCAAGATTTTCACTATCTCACTTATCGATTTGATGCGATTTTTCAAAGACCAATTCAAAGAACAGATAATAAATTAATGTTGGGTATGGGTTTAGGAGCGGCTTATTCCTTTTTGATAGATTGTCGGATGAATGCTCGAAGTATTAATTCAGGCGACCCGGCATTGAATGGTTCGTCTCAGTCCTCCGAAATGGTTAACCTTCGTAGACATGGAGTTTGGGGAAGGGTTAAAGGTGTGGTTCGCTATCAATTTCATCCAAAATGGTCGTTGTCTATAAATCCTACATTTACTATGCATTTATATGATCATTATAAACCCAATAATAGCATTCCGATTAGTCAAACTTTATATTCTATTGGAGCTGATTTTGCTATAGTTTATAAGATAAAATGATTTATGCTTTACATATCTATACGGGAATACAAACTAAGCTCAGTCACCATGCTGGGCTTTTCCCCTTTTAAACGTTGGGCTTTTTCTTGTTAAAATGGGAAATAACCTAAATGATATAGGTTAGAAGGTCACTAGTTTCGAAAACAGATTGATTTATTATAGTGAGAGTTCCGTATTAGGATCCCAGAATACTTCCTTAAAATTCTGGATTTGGTCATTAATAACCACAATTCCTTCACGTTCGAGCAGGGATTGCATGCCAGGGGCCGGGAAGTGCATTTTGCCACTTAAAAGTCCGTTTCTATTTACAACTCTATGTGCAGGTATTTTGTAGGGTAAACTATGCGCAGCATTCATGGCCCACCCAACCATACGGCTACTACGTGAGCTACCAAGATATTTAGCAATGGCACCATAGCTTGTAACTCTCCCATTAGGAATGAGTTGTACAACTTCGTATACCATTTTAAAGAAATCTGACTCCATAATTACCACAAATTTAGGGTAAAAATACACTAAAAAGTTTAATTAAATGTAAATGTGATACTTGTGTGTAAGTCGCACTGAGCTTGAGTTTCGAGAAAATGGACAAATATTCATTTAGATAATAATAGAAAATAGAGCTTATGTATTATTTATCAGAATTTTGCAAAAAAGTGATAAAGGTTTACTTTTGCTTCCCTTTGGATAAAATTAAAAACCATTAACAAGACTTAAACTAAAATCAAATTCTATGGAACAAAGTTTAATTTACATTTTACCTAGCTTTGGTGTAATTGCCTTATTATACACCATTATTAAATTTGGATGGGTAAATAAACAAGCAGCAGGGAATGAAAAAATGCAAGGTATTGCAAATGCAATTGCCGATGGAGCTATGGCTTTCTTGAAGGCAGAATATAGAGTATTAGCAATTTTTGTGGTAACAGCTGCAATATTATTAGGAGTAATTTCTACTGTTCCAGCTATAAAAGCAGAACATAGTCATTGGTTTATAGTTGTAGCCTTTGTAATTGGTGCTGTATTTAGTGCGTTAGCAGGTTTTATTGGTATGCGTGTAGCTACCAAGGCAAACGTAAGAACTACCGAAGCTGCTAAAACATCGTTAGGACAAGCATTGAAGGTATCCTTTACCGGTGGTTCAGTAATGGGTATGGGTGTAGCTGGTCTAGCTGTATTAGGATTAAGTATGCTTTTTGCATTCCTATATAAATGGTTCATGGGAGGTAATTTTACAAGTACCGAAGATATGACCATGGTATTAGAAGCTTTAGCTGGTTTCTCGTTAGGTGCAGAGTCTATTGCACTTTTTGCGCGTGTAGGTGGAGGTATTTATACCAAAGCTGCCGACGTAGGTGCCGACTTAGTAGGAAAAGTAGAAGCTGGAATTCCAGAAGATGATCCTCGTAACCCAGCAACTATTGCCGACAACGTAGGTGATAACGTAGGTGATGTGGCAGGTATGGGTGCCGATTTATTCGGTTCATACG
>DATCKI010000252.1:0-2508 GCA_036562365.1 Bacteroidia bacterium
CATAGCAGCAAACGCTCCTATAAATGCAGCTATAGATAAAGACCAAGGTCCTAAATTTTTAATTAAATTCGGAACTATAAAATTCCCAAATACTATAAATAATACAACCGCAAACGATGCTCCAGAACCAATTCCTATCAAATTAGGATCGGCAAGCGGATTTCTAAAAACACTCTGTAATGCTAAACCACACAAACTTAATACCGCACCAATTAGCATGGCTAAAAATACTCGCGGAAGCCTTATCTGCATTACAACAGCTTCATGTACATCTGTATACGAAATACCTAAATGTATTTTGAAAAAATCTAAAATTATAGCAATTACTTGCATCGGCTCAATACTCACTACTCCCAAACTACTCGAGAGTATGAGTATTAAAACCAAAAGGCAAGTAAGAAGTATAACTTTAAATTTCATTTTAATCTTATTATTCAGCTTTTAATGCATTTGCTAAATCAATGGCAGCTTTGCCAACACGCGGTCCAAATCCTGAAAGGTATTGACCATCCATTGTAATAAAACGTTTATTCTTACCCGCCGTAGTTTTATTCATTCCTGGAATTTCCATTAACCCAGCTTCTCCATTTAAACTTTCGAAACCTGTATTGAATAATAAGATATAATCAGGATTTGCATCTAATAAAGCTTCTGGGGTTAATGCTTTAAAGCCTTCAAACTGCCCTTCTGTTGCCGATTTAGCACCAGCTAATTTTATCATTTCAGTCATTGCTGTTTTATCTCCAGCTGCTTGAACAGCTCCAGCACCACGCGCATAAATGAATAAAACTTTTGTATTAGGATCAATCGTTGGAATATTCTTTAAATCATTATGTAAAGTTTCTATTAATGCTTCTGCTTCTTTCTCTTTACCAAATTCTTTACCTAACTCTACGATTAAGTTTTCAGTAGATTCAGGTTTACTTTCTAAATTGTAAAAATTAACTTTGATTCCAGCTTGACGTAATTGTTCTGCTTGTTCTGGCTTTAATCCACGCTCCTCTAAACTTAAAACAACCGTAGGTTGCAAAGCAATAATTTGCTCTAAGTTCATATGATGAGCATTTCCAATTTGAACCTTATCTTTAAGAGATTCAGGAAATGTAGATGTAGCATCCACCCCTACTAAATCATTCTCCAAACCAAATTCTACTATAATTTCTGAGATTGACCCATTAATAGAAACAATTTTATGGCTGGTCGACTCATTTTTAACTTCATTCATCGAATTGTTGCCACAAGACGCTATGAATAAAGCAATTATAGGAATATATTTCTTCATTGTTTAGAATGATTTTAAATAACATAACAAATGTACAATTGTAAAGGCAGAAAAGCGAGTAAATAGCAAGAATTACATACAAAAGCACCTAAAAAGGGGATATATTTTTTAAAGAATTTGGGCGCGATAAAACAGCCATTTTCAATTTATGAAAAGTCGGGCTTTACGGCTGTAGCCGCCAAGAAACTTGTCGGGCTACTTGCCTGCAATCCCGCGCGTGGAAAAGCCGTGTACGTCTATTTAACGCACATAATTATTGCTATAAACTAAAATTTAAGAAAAGCTACGTATATTGCAACAGAAATATTAGAATATGAAACTACGCGCTTTACTTGCAATTATTACCCTTACCCTACTTTCTTCATGCTCTGATAATCCATTCGATTATCGCAATAAATATACGGGTGATTGGGTATTTAAAGTTCGTAAAACAGAAGAAAACACTGTATATCCTGGTTACTATAATCAGTCCGACATTCAATATAATGGACGTATAGATAATGGAGCAACGGCAGATTTAATAATTATCCGATTCTTAAGTGGTGAACAAGTCGAAATTGGTATAAATAAGAACAATACATACTTTAATTTACCGAGTAATTTTGCCATAAATTTTAGTCAGGACGGTAACTTTGTAAACTTCTCATGGAAGCGAATAAACGATATAGCTAGTACCGAATTTGTTGTTAATGGTCAACGTAAATAAGTAGGGGCATATGAAAATATGCCCCTTTTAGGTTATTACCATTAATAGTTTGAATACTATAACACTAGGATATTTAATATCTATACCCTAGTGCCTTTATCTATCTTTTTATATTCATTAATATAAACCACAGTAAGTCAGATTATAATTTTTGCAAGGAAGTATGTGTCTGATTTGAATTAAGATCCAACGAAGCTAGGTAAAGCAGATTATATTTGTTGGCGACAGCTAGCTGTCGCCATTAGGAGTTAGGGCTGCGCCCTAAGACCGCATATAAAATATAAAATCATTTAGGAAAAGTACACCAAGTACCTTTGGGATGCCTGAGTTGAATTAAACTCCAACGCAGCATGGTGAAGCTATTTTTATTTTAAATATAAAAGCCTCTAAATAATAAAATCATTTAGGCAAAGCAGTTCGAGTAGGAGTGAAATTTTGGTGAAGGAGCGTCCCCAAGGCACTTGGGGACGCTATTTTTAAATTTGTGCGCTCCTCAAGGTACTAGGTGGATTTTGTCTAA
>DATCKI010000253.1:0-9256 GCA_036562365.1 Bacteroidia bacterium
CGCAAATAAGAAAGACAAAGGAATTACCGATGCAACTATGAGGGTCGACTTCCAATTATACAGGAAAATAAATACAATAAGGGATACTAAAATAATTCCTTCAATAATATTCTTAAACACAGTTTTAACTGTATTATCAACCAGTTTAGTTCTATCAACTACGGTTTCAATTTTTACATTTTCAGGGAGTGTTCTTTCGTTTAATTCATCAATTTTTAGTTTTAATTTACTAATCACATCAGAAGGATTTTCACCTCTTAACATTATTACAATTCCTTCAACTAAATCATCATCTTCATTAAGTCCAACTTGGCCTAAACGAGGTTTATGCGACACTACTACATTCGCCACATTCTTAATAAGAATGGGAGTAGAACCAATGGTTTTTATGGTAATATTTCCAATATCTTCAATTTTGTCTAGGAGTCCAACTCCCCTAACCACGTATGCTTGATCACCTTGTTGAATAACGTCGCCACCAACATTTACGTTCGATTTAGAAACTGCTTCGTAAACATCTAAAGCGGATAATCCAAAGTTTTTAAGTTCGTTTGGATTAATCTGAATTTCATAAATTTTCTCTTCCCCCCCAAAGCTAATTACATCGGCAACGCCAGGTACGCTTAGCAGTTCTCTTTCGATTACCCAATCTTGAATTGCGCTAATTTCTTTTATGGGCAAATCGCTTTTAATAACATAGCGAAAAATTTCACCCGTAGCCCCAGATGGTGGTTCTATGCTTACTTGGGCACCATCAGGCAGTTCAACCCCACTCATTTTATTGGCTACATATTGTTGTGCGTAGAAGTCTTCAACTCCATCTTCAAACTGAACCGTAACCACCGACAAACCAAAGAGAGAAACCGAACGTATATTCGACTTTTTGGGTATAGAGTTCATCTCTTTAGAGATGGGTAAAGTCAACAGTTTTTCAATTTCTTCAGCGCTTCGTCCAGGCCATTGGGTGATTATGCGTACCCGTGTATTCGTTACATCAGGGAAAGCTTCAATTGCAGTATTTTTAAGACAGTATATCCCTCCAACTAATAAGGCAAAGGTTGCAAAAATCACAAACCAAGTATTAGTAAGAGAAAAGGTTACGATAGATTGTACAAACTTTTTCATCCTACTATTTTTTCAATTGCTCAAATAATAATAAAGAGTTCGATTTTACTAACATTTCTCCTTCTTTCAATCCCTCTGACACGTATGAATACAACTCATTTTGAGCTACAATTTGAATGGGACGAATTTCTATATCACAATCGTTCTTATAAATAAGTACGTACTGCTTATTATTTTGGAATACCTTAGCTTTATTCGGAATGGCAAAACCCTTTTTAGAGCTACTTTTTTTGTTGATAATAATATCTGCCATCAAACCAGGCATTAATTTCAAGTCTTCATTTTTTAGTACTACACGCGCTTTTAACACGTGCTCATCATCATCAAAAACATTATAAATTTTATCAATTTTCCCCGGATAATATGTATCTGGATAGGCAATAGTTCGAACTACTACTGAATCATTTTCTCGAACAAATTTCAAGTTACTGGCATATATATTTACCATTACCCAAACTTCTTTAAGATTAGAAAGAGAAAATAAAGCTTCTCCATTATTTTGAATAGTTTGCCCAACACTCATAGCTTTTTGAACTATATACCCATTACCCGGAGCAACTATATCAAAACTTCCATCTCCTTTAGCTTTGTATATTTTTAAGGTTTCTGTTACTTTTTCTAACTCAATTTTTTGAGCATTTAATTCTCGCTCAATTTCATTGATTTCTAAGAGCGAACTCAGCCCATCTTGCAATAATTCTCTCTTAATTTTCAACTGATTTTCTAGAAAATTTATTTGAGAAGTTATTGCCTTTTTTTGCACAAATAATTCATGCGCTTGCACCGATTGTATATTGGCTAATACCTGCCCTTTTGATACATAATCTCCTAATTCAAACCGAACACTACTTACTATTCCATCAAGTAATGACCTATATGCTACTAAATCATTTTCATTATATTCAATTTTACCTGACAAAGTGATTTGTTCGTTAATATAATCGTATGCAAGTGCTTCTATTTCTGTTGATTTTTTCAAATCTTCATGTAAACAAAACTCTTCATCTTCTACAATTTTATCTTTGCTGTGCGAAGATGTACAAGAATTTAATCCCACTAATATCAAGCCCCAACCGAAGCAACCTAAAATTATCTTCCTATTAATTTTCATAACCCATTAAATATTTAATTTCCTGATATGCATTAAAGTAATCAATATAGAGTTCAGACTCCATTATTTTAGCTTCTAAATATGCATGAGTAAAGTCTATAAATTCAAGCAAACTAATTTGCTTTAATTCTAATTGTTTAACATAGGAATTCAATAATTTCCAATCGTTTTCTAATTTATTCGATTGTAAAATCTGAATTTGTCTTTCATAAGCTAAAAGCTTATTTTGTAAACTTTCTAATTGATATACTAAATCTAATTCTAATTGCTCTTTTTCTATAGTTTCTCTTTGAACATTAATCTTTGCTGCTTGAATATTCCCCTTATTTTGATCTACAATTGGAAGCGAAAATTTCAATCCCAGTCCCACAAAATCTTTCATCATATTTCCTCCTCGATCATAACTTAGAGATAAAGTTAAATCAGGTGACCGTTTGGCTAATTCTAAGTCTAATTCCTTTTGAGCTCTTTGAATTTCATTCTCTTGCTTTTTAATATGCAATGAGTTAGAAACTGGAGAGTTCGATAATTGTTCAGACAAATTATTAGGTATAGGTTGAAAATTGATATCTGTTAAATTCAAACTGCTATCTCTAGTTAAGATTTTTAAAGTTTGAAATGCAGTATTAAGTTCATTTTCCAACTCTATACTTTTTTTAACGATAGCATTAACCTCGGTTTGAACTCGAAATAATGAAGTTTGCGTAATTAATTGCTTTTCGAAATTATTTTTATACGCACTTAACAATTTTTCGTATACAGATGAAAGAGAGTCTAAAATTGAACGCTGCTGGTACAAAAAACCGCATTTATAAAACGAAAGTCCTAATTGCCATTTCAACCTAGTTTGTAAGTCTTGATACTCATATTTTTGATCTAAGATCAACGCATCTGCAATAGCCATTCTTTTCTTGCGTTTTGCAGCAGTCTGAATTTCTTGTTCTAAGTCGATTGCTACCTGTTGCGAGCGACCATAATTACCAATTAAAGGTGGCATATAATCAACATCGTAGGTTTTCCAAAGATTAATTTGACTTATACTTAAACTTGGATTAGACCAAACCTTTGCCTGCTTTTTTTGCGCTTCAGCTTCTTGTATAGCTAATTGCTGACTCGCTAAAAGTGCATTATTCTCTAGTAATTTCTTTTCTAAATCAGACAAACTGAATCCTTGTCCATGAACCGATAAAATAGAAACAAAAAGCAATCCAAAAACTAATAATCTTCGCATACCTTAATTTATTCAAACAAAGGTAAATTCAGACTATTAAGCCATATTTTGAAGTAGATTAAAAAACGATTAGAATTTATTTATTAAAAATCAAACTCACACAGGTTCCTTTAGAATCGCTTTTAATATCCAGATTAATTTTGTGTAAACCGAAAATGATATTTGCTAAGGATAATCCTATCCCTTTACCTTGAAACTCTTTGGTATTTTCTGCTCTGTAGAAATTCTGCTTTATATTCACTAAATCCTTGGCCGGAATACCAATTCCTGTATCTATTACATCAATTCTAATCTTAGAATTCTCTTTATATACATGAAGTTTAATTATACTATTCAGAGAATATTTTATTGCATTTTCAACAATATTAGATAAAGCTAATTCCAACATTTTAGCATTTCCTTGTATGTAAAAATCAGCAGTATCTTCCACTTCAATATTTACATCAATATTTGCATTATGATATAAAATAGCATGTTCAATCACATGCCAAACCACTTCATCGATACGAATCTCATTAAATTCTAAGCGAGTATTCGCACCTGAAAGCAAAGTCATCTTCTCTAATGTCTCTTCTAAATCAAGTATATATTGTTTAATTAATTGTATATTTTCTTTATATTCTACTATGCTTCTATCTTTGGTATTCGTAACTTCTAAATTCCCTAAAATAGCGGTTATTGGAGTCCTTAATTCATGTGAAACATAGTCGATAAAATTCTTCTGAATATGAAATGTATTCGATAGTTTTTCGATAAAATGATTATAACTAACTATCAAATCTTTAATCTCAGCATAATCATTTTCACCCGACCTAATAGGTTGATGAAAGTTATTATTATCTCTCTCTTTTATTTGATCAATTATTTTAATAATTGGAGCATAGGCTAAACGCCCAAGAAATTGTGAGAATATGAAAATCAAAATTACTCCCACTATAAAAACTACTATCAAAATTTGAAGTAAGGCTAATAATTGTTGATTAAATTCCGATTTATCTTCTCTAGTAATAACAACAAAATCTCCTTCATTATCTTCGTAATAAAGCCCAAAATAGAAATTATTATCCGAAACTAAATGTGCTTCGCGTTGATTACGAACCTGATTTAGAAAGTCCTTTGTAATAAAATTATCTACTCCCATTTCGCCCTTTGCTATCACATTTTTACTATTGTAAACAGCTATATTTTTTCGTGAAATGGAACGTCTTAATTGGTTTTGAATAGTTACCCTTTCTTCATTTCCTACCTCATCTTCCTCAAGGTAATAAACGGCTGCAAGCAAAGTTTTATTTTTTAAAACTTGCAATTCTATAGTCTCCATTTTTTTATAAAATGAAATATAGATTGCCGCTGATGCAATGAGTATTACAACACTAAAAATTAATACTGAATATAAGGCTAAACGATGTTTTAACTTCATAATTTTAGTGCTTAAACATATACCCTACCCCTTTTATGGTATGTATATACTTTTTATCTCCCGTATCTATTTTATTTCGTAAGTATGAAACATATACATCTACTACATTGGTATGGTTATTAAATGTTATACCCCATACTGCATTTAAAATTTGAATTCTTGATACCGTTTTATTCTTATTCTCAACAAGATAATTTAGCAATTTAAATTCTCGAGGAGAAAGGTCTATATTTTCATCTTTAACGAAAACTTTGTATTGATCAAGGTCTATTTTAATATCATCTACTTCTATTATGTTCGACTTCATCTCATTATAATTGAGCTGTGTCCTACGCGTTAATGCTTTTATACGTGATAAAAGTTCATCAAAATGAAATGGTTTGGTTATATAATCATCGGCCCCATAATCTAAAGCAGCCACTTTATCGTGAACCGTACTTAAGGCACTTAACATTAATATTGGGGTGTATATTTTTTTGAATCGCAGTGCTTGAACCAACTGTATTCCATCCATTCCTGGCAACATTACATCGCAAATAATTAGGTTCCAATTTACGTTTAAGAACATATCTAGAACCTCTTCTGCACTTTTACAAAGCGTAACTAAATAGCCATTCTCTTCTAACCCTCTGATTAGAAAATCACTAATCCTTTTATCATCCTCTACAACTAAAATCTGCATACTTAGCTTTTTACAAAGGTACCTAAAATGCAAAGGTATTGAACATTAACCCAAAATTCTAATCTAAATTTAATGTTAATCTTTATAATTATAAGCCCAACTTCCAAAATGATTTAATACATTTGATTCATGAAACAATTCATAGCAATATGCATCTTAAGTGCCATTCTAGTGTCTAATACGACATTAGGTGAATTGTTTCGTTTACCTACTCTTATTCACCACTTTAACGAACATAAAGTTTGGGATAATAATGATTCTCTAATCGATTTTATAGATTCTCACTACTCATCTCAGATTAATCATCCCGATGACGAACATAATGATCATGAGAATTTACCCTTTAAGTCAAATTATTCTCAAGTTCTTCCATTAATCACAACTTTAAATAGCAAAATTCAATTTAAGCTAAATACGCCTCAAATCTTTGGGGATAAAGTTGATTTTTTTATTAATCAAGATTTTCACTACATCAATTCCTACTTAGAAAATATTTGGCAGCCTCCTCGTATGGCTTAATCATTCAAATTTTAAAGGCTATTCTCTAGCCTTATTTATCATTTTTTCATTTGAATTGATTACAGATATTTTATGTTATCTAAAATTATAGAGTTCTCTATAAAGAACAAACTCATTATAGGCCTTGCAACCTTATTTTTAATTGGCTATGGAATTTACGAATTAAAGAAATTACCCATAGACGCGGTTCCTGACATTACGAATAATCAAGTTCAAGTAATTACAGTGGCTCCAGCTTTAGGTGCTACGGATATTGAACGCCTCATCACATTCCCAATTGAACAAGCAAACAGCAACTTACCCGGGCTGAAGGAATTACGAAGCTACTCTAGCTTTGGACTATCGGTTATAACTATCGTATTTGAAGATGATATTGATGTTTATTGGGCCCGACAACAAATTGCAGAACGTTTGCAACAAGTACAAGCCGAATTACCAGCTGGATTGGCAACTCCTACTTTAGCGCCCGTATCAACAGGATTAGGAGAAATTTACCAATATACCGTTAGACCTCTTCCTGGGTATGAAGACAAATACGATGCCATGGAATTACGTACTATTCAAGATTGGATTGTACGACGACAACTCCTAAGCGTAAAAGGAGTAGCCGAAGTAAGCAGTTTCGGCGGACTACTCAAACAATATGAAATTGCCGTTGATCCTAATAAATTATTAGCACATAATATTAGTATTTCAGAGGTATTTGGTGCCCTTGAGAATAATAATCAAAATACAGGAGGCGCATATATCGAAAAAGGTCCAACCGCACTTTTTATTAGAAGCGAAGGTTTGGTAAATAACCTTGATGACATTGCTAATATCGTTATATCGAAAAATAATAATGGAGTTCCTCTCTTAATAAAAGATGTAGCCACTATTAATTTGGGACATGCTACAAGGTATGGAGCTCTTACCTATAATGGTGATTTACAAGTATCAGGTGCTATAGTTTTAATGCTAAAAGGAGCTAATAGTAACGAAGTTATCAAAGACATCAAAGCCAAAGTAGAGCAAATTAAATCTACTTTGCCTGAAGGTGTTACCATCGAACCTTTCATTGATAGAACTAAGATGGTTGATAACGCCATTCATACTGTTGTAAAAAACTTACTAGAAGGTGCGCTAATAGTCATTTTTGTTTTGGTTCTATTCTTAGGTAATTTAAGAGCTGGACTTATTGTTGCATCAGTCATACCTCTATCTATGCTCTTCGCAATTATACTTATGAATGCGTTTGGAGTAAGCGGAAATTTGATGAGCTTAGGAGCACTAGATTTTGGTTTAATTGTAGATGGTGCTGTTATTATTGTTGAAGCTGTTTTACATAAACTTTCTACTCGAAAGATTATGGGAATATCCCTTTCCTATTCTCAAAATGAAATGGATGAAAAAGTTAAAGATTCAGCCTCTAGAATGATGAATAGCGCTGTATTCGGACAAATAATTATTTTAATAGTTTATCTACCTATATTCAGTTTACAAGGAATAGAAGGAAAAATGTTTAAACCAATGGCTCAAACTGTTGCGTTTGCCTTAATAGGAGCCTTTATTCTATCCTTAACCTATGTTCCAATGATGAGTTCGCTTTTTTTAAGTAAAAAGATGAATTCAAGTCCGACCTTCTCTGATAAAATTATGGCTAAACTTGAGATGAGTTATAAAAATGCTCTCTCAAAAACCTTTCACCATATGTCTAAGGTTATTGCATTCGTAGCAATTCTATTCGTTATTGCTTTAATCACTTTGAGTAGAATGGGTGGCGAATTTATCCCCTCTTTACCAGAAGGCGATTTTGCTGTAGAAACACGCGTATTGCCGGGAAGCAATTTAAATACATCGATTGAGGCAATATCTAAAGCCTCCAAAATATTACTAGATAAGTTCCCAGAAGTAAAACAAGTTGTAACAAAAACTGGAACCAGTGAAGTTCCCGCAGAACCATTACCTATCGATGTTTCTGACATGATTATTGTATTGAAAGATCGTAGTGAATGGACAAGCGCATCAAGCTATGCTGAACTGGAAGAAAAAATGAGCGAGGCTCTTAAATCTATACCTGGAGTAACATTCAGCTTCCAATACCCAGTTTCTATGCGTTTTAATGAGTTGATTTCTGGCGCACGACAAGATGTTGTTTGTAAAATTTATGGCGAAGACCTTGATACACTTAGTAAGTATGCACAAATTTTAGGAAATATATGTCAATCTGTTGATGGAAGCGCTAATGTTTATGTAGAAGCCCTCTCTGGTATGCCACAAATTGTAGTGAGATACAATAGAGATGCTCTTGCTCGTTTTGGTTTAAACATTGATGAGATTAATAATGTTATCAATACTGCCTTTGCTGGCCAAAGCTCGGGTATTGTTTACGAAGGTGAAAAGCGGTTCGATTTAGTGGTGCGCTTAAATCAAAACCTCAGAAACGACATCGAAGATGTCAAGAACCTTTTAATTAAAACTCCCTCAGGAACTCAAGTACCCTTAAATCAAGTCGCTAGCGTTCAATTAGAAGACGGTCCTAATCAAATTCAACGCGAAAACTCTCAACGCCGAATTATAGTTGGATTTAATGTACGCGGAAGAGATGTACAAAGTACTGTAGACGATTTACAGAAGAAAGTTCAAGAAAAAATGAATCTTCCAGCTGCTTATTCCATCCATTATGGCGGCGCTTTTGAAAATTTACAAGCTGCTAAATCTCGCCTATATTTTGCCGTTCCTCTCTCATTAGCACTCATTTTCATATTGCTTTATTTTGCTTTTGGATCTATAAAACAAGGTTTGTTAATTTATACAGCCATCCCCCTATCGGCAATTGGTGGAATATTTGCTCTCTTTCTCCGTCAGCTTCCATTTAGCATAAGCGCAGGCGTTGGCTTTATTGCACTTTTCGGAGTAGCTGTTTTAAATGGTATTGTACTTATTGCCGAATTCAATAGACTGAAAGCAGCTGGACATACAAACCTCCTAAAAATTACTCTGCTTGGAACCAGTACGCGTTTAAGGCCTGTACTTATGACTGCTTTCGTAGCTTCCTTAGGCTTTTTACCCATGGCATTAAGCAATGGAGAAGGTGCAGAAGTGCAACGACCTCTGGCTACTGTTGTTATTGGTGGACTTTTAGTAGCTACATTCTTAACTCTATTCCTTCTACCTATCCTATTCTAC
>DATCKI010000257.1:0-2268 GCA_036562365.1 Bacteroidia bacterium
TATGAGCTCTGCCCAAAAATTGAAAATGGTTTCTTCTGGAAATTCTTTCTTCCCTGTAGCTGTAAAAGCAAATCGACTCGATTTCAATAAAGGTGTTTTCAAAGCTGTAACCTTGGTTACAGATAATAGGAATTTCTTTTAGCTCGTTAATCCCTGTTTCAAATTTAATTAAGATGAAGGCTATTATTAATAAAGTATCTTGTCTAGTTGCATTCGTGATTTTTTTACTTTGTAATGCACATGCTCAATTGCGAATAGATAATAATGACCTCTATGTTGAGTATAGGTATAATAAGATTGATTCTTTTAGGATGGTGCCAAATAGAGTTATTCAAAGGGAATACTTGAAAATGGGTGAAATAAATAACCTAATTGTTTATGTCGTACATCATACTGATTTGAAAACACAAGAAAAGATAAGTGCTGTGAAATTTGAGTATAGTAACCCGAGAAGTTATGGCAATTATTGCATAGCAATTTATTTAGATCAAGATGAATTTGAGTGTACGCTATTGACAGTAAATACTCTTTTGGAAAGTAAATTTATTACTCAACCAGAGTTTTATGAAGATGTAATTTGTAATACTCAAAGAAGGTTTAAAATTGGAGCTCACTATAGTGATAAAATTTGGGAAGGATTTATATCTATAAATAGAAATTATAAGTACTTTAAAAATGTTGAGTTTATTAAGTTGAGAGACATATTAGTTAAAGCCAAACAGAATTTATAACTCAATAAAGTATTAGAATCCCTTTCCCAATATTATTTTACTGATAAACGCTAGGCATTTATTACTTTTGCAGCCTTTGTTTTATGTTAAATGGAAACTCAAAAGCTGAAAGGTATAATCTTTGTCCTATTTGGTGCAGTTAGTTACGGGATACTTGCTACTATAGTTAAATATGCTAATACTACAGGTTCGCATACTAGCGTGCTAACTTTCTTCCAATTCTTCGTTGGTGTAATTTTTTTATTATGCATATACTTTTTTTCTAAGAAAGATGCTTTGCCCAAACCTAAATCGAAAGCTAAACTTATGCTTTGGGGTGTGGCTTTGGCTCTTACTTCTACTCTTTATTATTTAGCTATTCAATTTATTCCAGTTTCGGTTGGAATTGTTTTGTTAATGCAGTCGATTTGGTTGAGTTTAATACTCGAAATTTTTATCAATCGACAATTCCCATCCCTAATTAAATGCATAGGTGGGGTGTTAGCTATTGCTGGAACATTCATCGCTACAGAATTATTTAGTTCTGAACTTAATTTAGATTGGCGTGGTTTGGTACTCGGATTTGGATCTGGTATTTCTTATACACTAACTATATATGCTTCAAGTACCGTCGAAAAACAATATCAAAACTTTGTGCGTAGCCTTTATTTTGTAATGGGTGGACTAGCATTTATTTGCCTGTTCTGGAATATTCAAATTATAGAAAATATGAGTTGGGAGGCTGCTGGTTGGGGCACTATCTTAGCCATCTTTGGTACGGTTCTGCCACCTCTACTCTTTACAGCCGGTATCCCCAAAACAGGTATAGGCGTTGGAAGTATTCTCTCAAGCGTCGAAATTCCTGTTTCTATTCTTTCAGCTTCACTAATTTTGAGCGAACAGATTTCTTGGATGCAATGGTTTGGGGTATTTATTATCCTTATTTCTGTTGTAATTGTAAATCTTCAAAGTTTTAAAATGAATAATGATAATGTGGCGAAATAATGAAGCAAATTGATATTGAAAGTTGGAATAGAAAGGAACATTTCGAGTTTTTCTCTAGTATGGCAAGTCCGTATTTTGGATTTACTACAGAAGTGGATTGCACACGTGCCTATGAAAAGGCTAAAGAACTAAATGTTTCTTTTTTTGTTTACTATTTACATTGCTCTATGAGAGCAATACATTTAGTTGATGAATTGCGTTTACGCATTAAAGACCAGAAAGTGGTTTTGTACGACACTATTCATGTTGGCGCCACTATTGCTAGAGAAGATCATACTTTTGGTTTTGGATACTTGCACTATAATCCTGATTTAATGGCATTTTATGAAGCTTGGAAACAGGAAGTATTGCACATTAAAAATACTCCAGGATTATGCTTAAACGGAGAAGATAAAATGCTCGATTTAATCAGACATACTACCTTGCCTTGGTTATCTTTCTCTGAAGTATTACATCCTTCAAATCTTAATAGACAAGATTCTGTACCTCGTATTACATTCGGCAAATTCAATGTGAAAGATGGACGTAAAATGATGCCTTTGTCGGTGGAAGC
>DATCKI010000262.1:0-15650 GCA_036562365.1 Bacteroidia bacterium
GATGAGTTCGATAAATCGCTAGAAATTGGTTTTAAAGACGATTTAAGTTATATCAGAACTCAATTACCTAATCTCAAAAAGAAAGTTCTAACTTCAGCTACAGCTATGAATGAAATCCCAGATTATATTTTAGACGGGAAACCTAAATTTATTCATAATAAAGTTGATTCTGAACAAAGCAAAAAGCGAAGTATATTTTTAGTAGAGGCCCCTCAAGCTAAAGAAGTTGTATTACACAAATTATTGAAGGCTTTAACTAATGAGCCTACCCTAGTTTTCTGTAATTTCAAAGAAACGGTGGGCGAAATAGAACGTTTTTTACGTAAGCAAGGCATTGAGTCGGTTTCGTTCCATGGTGGATTAGAACAGAAAGATAGAGAGAAAAATTTAGTGCAATTCCGCAACCGTAGTGTAAATATATTAGTAACTACCGATCTTGCTGCAAGAGGTTTAGACATACCTGAAATAAAACACGTAATTCATTTACAATTACCTGTTCACGAGGCTGAATTTATACATAGAAATGGAAGAACAGCACGTATGCATAAAGAAGGTAGTGTATATGTAATTAAAGGCAAAGATTACTTCCATAAAGAGTATTTACCTAAAGATATGCTTCCTTTCGATTTCGATAAGAAAGAAGATAAAAAAGAAGACTCTAAAATAGATTTTGTAACACTTTATATAAGCAAAGGTAAAAAGGACAAATTGAGAAAATTAGACATAGTTGGTTATGCCATACAAACGGGTGGATTAGAAAAAGAGGATTTAGGACTAATTGAGGTAAAAGATGCCTTTAGTTATATTGCAGTGAATAAAGAAAAAGCTGATAATCTGATTAAAAAAGCAAAACAAGTAAAGTTAAAGAACATACAAGTTCAGATTGGCTATGTGAAATAGTGATAGTTATATAATCATCATATAGAGATTTTTCAAATCGAAAATAACGTATAAAACAAAAGGCGTCTCAAAATAATTGAGACGCCTTTTTATATGTTGTAAAATCAAAAAACGACTTATAATTTTTCGATAACTCCGGCAGCACCTTGTCCCGTACCCACACACATGGTAACCATACCATATTTCTGGCCAGTACGTTTCAATTCGCTAATTACTTGAACGGTAAGTTTAGTACCTGTACAACCTAGTGGGTGTCCTAAAGCGATAGCACCACCATTCGGGTTCACTTTAGCAGGATCTAAGCCTAATTCGCGTACAATTGCAAGAGATTGCGAAGCAAATGCCTCGTTCAATTCGAATACAGAGATATCTTCTTTCGTTAAACCTGCTTTTTCTAAAGCTTTCGGAATAGCATAGATAGGTCCTACCCCCATGATAGCGGGTTCTAATCCAACTGCCGCATAAGAAACCAAACGCGCAGTAGGTTTAATACCTAACTCGTTCATGAACTTATCGCTCATCATAAGTACGAAAGCGGCCCCATCAGAAGTTTGAGACGCGTTACCAGCTGTAACAGTTCCACCCATCATAAACACAGGTTTAAGACGAGCTAAAGCTTCCAAAGAACTAGCACGTGGACCTTCATCTTGAGATACTACGTAAGATTTAACTTTACGTTTGCCTTTTTCATCAAGGTAAACTTGTTCAACCGTAATTGGAGCAATTTGATCATTAAAATAACCTTCTTTTTGAGCTTTTAAAGCGCGAGTATGAGACTCAAGAGAAAAAGCATCTTGATCTTCGCGAGATACATTATAACGTTTTGCAACCTCTTCAGCAGTTAAACCCATACCCCAATAATAGGTAGGATTATTTTTAGCGTGCTCATAATTTGGAACTGTTCTCCAACCTCCAAAAGGGATAGGACTCATACATTCCACACCACCAGCAATAATACAATCAGCTTGACCAGATTTAATTTTAGCATCAGCGATAGCAATAGCCTCAAGACCAGATGCACAGTAACGGTTGATAGTCATACCTGGTACTTTATCAGTAGGAAGACCCATAAGAGAAATCATACGAGCCATATTTAGACCTTGTTCAGCCTCTGGGGTAGCATTACCAACAATTAAGTCGTCGATTTTATTTACGTCTAATTGAGGGAAATCAGCTAATAATTTTTGGATTACTTGAACCGCTAAATCATCTGGACGTAAAAAGCGGAAAGAACCACGAGGTGCTTTACCAACGGCACTTCTATATCCACCAACAATATATGCAGAATTCATATCTATAAATGTTTTGATAATTAAATTAAAAATTAGTTTCTAAGTGGTTTACCAGTTTTTAGCATATGTTGCATACGCTCAAGAGTTTTGCGAGTTCCTAATAAGCTTAAGAATGCTTCTCTCTCAAGGTCTAATAAATATTGTTCACTTACTAGAGTACGCTCGCTTAGGTCGCCACCACAAAGTACATAACCTAATTTTTGAGAAACTAAAGCATCATGTTCAGATATGTATTTACCGCTTAACATAGAGTTTGCACCAGCGTAAACAACACCTAAACCTTCTCTACCCATAACCATAATATCGTTACGTTGAGGCTTTTGAACATAACCAGCTTCAGCTAATCGAAGAACTTCTTTTTTAGCTTCAGAGATTAATAAGTCTGAATTTGTAACTACTTTATCGGTACCATGACGGAAGATGCCAAGGTTATAAGCTTCATAAGCACTTGTAGCAACTTTAGCTTGACCAATGGTTAAGAATTTTTCTTTTAAAGTTGGGATACGAATATCTTCAGGTCCCATAGCATCAGAAGCACGTAGAGCGAACTCCTTCGTTCCACCACCACCAGGGATTACACCTACACCAACTTCCACTAAACCAATATAAGTTTCAGCCGCAGCAACTACAGCATCTGCATGTAAACATAATTCACAACCACCACCTAATGTTAAACCATGTGGAGCAACTACAACTGGAATTGCAGAGTAACGAACTCGCATAGTAGCATTTTGGAATGCTTTAATAGCAAAGTTCAACTCATCCCATTCTTGTTCTGCAGCTAACATTAATACCATAGCTAAGTTAGCACCTGCTGAGAATACCTCACCTTGGTTACCAATAACTAAACCATTGTATCCTTTAGATTCTGCAATATCAATAGATTTCATGATACCATCTAGAACCTCGCCTCCCATAGAATTCATCTTGGTATGGAATTCCAAATTTAATACCCCATCACCTAAATCGTGAAGTGTAGTACCTGAATTACCCCATACTTTCTTGGTAGCGCGAATATTGTCGAGGATAATGAAATGATCACGTCCTGGAATTACTTTATATGATTTAGCATTTTGATCATAATATAAAGTTTTACCATTTTCTACTTTGTAGAACGACTCAAACCCTGCAGCTAACATGTCTTTAACCCATGCTGCAACTTTATGACCAGCTGCTTCCATTAATTCAACAGAAGACTTCACTCCTACTGCGTCCCACATAGCAAATGGACCTAAAGCCCAACCAAAACCAGCTTTTAGAGCGTCGTCTACTTTGTAGATATCGTCAGAAATTTCTGGAATACGGTTTGCTACATATTCGAATAATGCGAAGTTTGTTTTGCGGTAGAATTCACCAGCAACATCTTTACCACCCATTAAAACTTTCATACGGTCTTCAAGTTTAGTAACTTGTTTAGCCGCTTCAAGAGTAGCAAATTTTACTTTTTTCTGAGGAACGTATTCTAAAGTATTTAAATCTAAAGAATAAATTTCGCCATCAGGCATTTTTTTGAAGAAACCTTGCTTAGTTTTTTGACCTAACCATTTGTTTTCGATCATTTTAACTAAGTAATCAGGTAATTCAAAATAGGCTTTAGCTTCATCGTTAGGAAGGTTAGCTTTTAAACCATTCGCTACGTTTACTAAAGTATCTAAACCTACTACATCGGCTGTACGGAAAGTAGCAGATTTAGGGCGCCCCATAATAGGACCAGTTAATTTATCAATTTCTTCGGTAGTTAAACCTAATTCTTTGATGTTATGAAATAAGGCCATAATACCAAATACTCCAATACGGTTTGCAATAAATGCTGGAGTATCTTTACAAAGAACGGTAGTTTTACCTAAAATTTTGCTTCCATATTCTAAGAAGAAATTTACTACCTCTGGTTTAGTTTTAGTAGAAGGAATAACTTCTAATAATTTTAAGTATCGAGGTGGATTGAAGAAGTGAGTTCCACAGAAATGAGCTTGGAAATCTTCACTACGCTCCTGAATTAATAATTCCATAGGAATACCAGAAGTATTCGAGGTAATTAAAGTTCCTGGTTTGCGATATTTTTCAACTTGTTCGTAAACAATTTTCTTGATATCTAAACGCTCAACTACAACCTCAATAATCCAGTCTACATTCGCAATAGCTTTCATATCATCTTCGAAGTTTCCAAGAGTGATACGATTTGCGAATTTTTTATCGTAAATAGGATTTGGATTTAATTTTAAAGCAGCATCGAAAGCTGTTTTAACGATACGATTCTTAACCGCTGGATGGTCTAATGATAAACCTTTAGCTGTTTCATCTGCATTTAATTCTTTAGGCGCGATATCTAATAATAAGACCTCAAGACCCACACCTGCCATGTGCATAGCAATTTGCGAACCCATAACGCCAGAGCCCAATACGGCAACTTTGCGAATTCTACGCCCGTTAAGGACTGAACCGCTATAGGTCGGAATCGAACTTACTGCTGTCATTTCCATGTATTAATTTAGATTAAAATAATATTTGTTCTTTTTCTATTAACTCGTTTATTCTATGCATAACTCCAAAAAATACTTGTAGGTCTGCATCCGGTATATTCAACTTTACATAGTTATTAAAGTGCTTCACCGTATCTCTCGATATATCACGCTTCTCCTTACCTAATTCAGTAAGCATTATGCGAACTAAGCGCTTATCGCCTTCATCCGCCTTACGATAAATATACCCCTTCTCTTCTAAGGTCCTTAACATTCTGGTAAGTGAACGTGGCTCCATACCTAATAATGGAGCAATTTTTGTGGCTGGTGTACCCTGCTCAACATCAATATTAAGTAACACAAATCCTATCGCAGTTGTAATATCATACTGCTGTGCCACACTATTATACATACGCGATATTAAATGCCACGTATATTTTATATTAAAGTCGACAGTCTCTTCTCTTCTCATATTATTCTATACAAAGATAAATAATAATTGTTATGCTTGCATAATATAACGGGCGAAAAATAATAAAATAAATAGAAAAATTTTAACCCTATGAGAAATATTAGACGTAAAAAAAAGTCACCCCCAAAGAATGACCTTTGGGGGTGACCTTTTAAATATTGTATTACAATCTTAATGTTTAACGAATTTGTTCACTTGAACCTTTCCGTCAACCATTACATTAATTGCATAAACTCCTGGTTTGAATGAAGAAATATCAAATGATTTCACATTTTCACCATTAGTTAAGTTTACATTTTCTGAAGCTACTACCTTACCAGTAATATCAATAATTTTAATGTTTGACTCTCCTACAAATGAAGACTCAACATTTACATTAATGATAGTTGAAGCTGGATTAGGGAATACTTTTACAAATGAATTATTTACTTCTACAGTTTCTACGCTTAAATCAGCAGGTAAAGTAACTGGAATTTGGAAGTAAAGAATTTCGTTTACATCTGCAGGATCTTCATCACCTCTAACGCTAAGACCTGGGCTTGCATCTTTTTGACAAGTTAGGTGAATTACGTCTGTAACGTTACGAGCCATAGTTGGGAAAATGTACTCGCCATATTGGAATTGAGTTGGGATATGGTAAGGAGCAGTCCAAGTAGCTCCACCATCAGAACTTTTCACAATATAGATATGACGATAGAATTGGAATGGATCATTACCATCGTTTAATTCTTCCATTACGGTAGAATAAGCTAAATAGATAGTACCTGAAGCATCGATACCTGCAGTTGGCCAAGAAGATAAACTTTGATAATAAGTAGCAATATTATCGATTGAAGTTAAATCATCTAATACAAAGCCACTACCATCTGTATCTTGAACACCACCTAAAGTATCAACTACACCAGGGTTATTTTCTCTCCAATACCCGATACCATCAGTTACAGGGAAGAAAGATGAAGCAGCATCAGCAGCTGGATCTGTGTCTAATACTCGCATTAAACCAAACCAAGCATGTACATTACCGCTATTATCAATTAAAACCCAACCAGATTGGTCAGTAGTGTGGATGGTATCTGCCACACCATCATTGTTAATATCAGAGATAGAACCAGCTTCACCTGGACCATAAATTCCTAATCCTGGATCATTAATAATCATTTTTGTCCAAGTATCTCCATTATCTGTAGATTTTAATACAAAAGTTGGATTATAATCATCTACTACTAAAATAGCTACCGTATTTCCTTTAACGTCGATAGAGTAGCAATCGCCACCCCAACCGTAGTTACTTGAAGCATCTAATTCTGGTAAGATTGCATTTGAAATGTCCCAAGTAGCACCACCATCTGTTGAACGGTGATAGTAGATTGGACCATTTAATCCTGATACAGGGTTATCATCTGGGTTACCAGTAGTAATAACGTGAATATTATTTCCATCAGCAGCGATACGTGGCCATAAACCCATTAACGGAATATCAGCGTCGATAGTCCAGTTACCAGTTCCTTTAGTATTACGGCTTAACACGTGCGCGCCATTGGTAACACCTTCGTGAGAAATTACCCATTCTGAATTATTTGCGTATGCAATTGATGGCCAACCTGTACGAGTTGTAGCTTCTTCTCTGGTTCCACCGAAAGTACCCCAGTTTTGAGCAGCATCCATATAGTTATAGCCAGTACCACGGTCAGCATAACCTGGAGGGTTATTACCAAAAGTAAATACAGAAGCTACTGAACCATCACTATACGCATAAATTGCGTTTCGGTTACTACCATTGGTTTGTAAATCGTACATAGTAGTACCAATTTGGAAACCTTCTGCAAATGCAAGATTTTTTTGATTAACGTATGGATTAGGTTTAATTAAAATATTACCTAAAATCTCATCACCCTTCATTGGGGTTCTATTATACGTTGCAGATGTTTTTTGAATAACTTGATTTTGAGGACTTTTAATAGCACTCTGCGCAAATACTGCACTAGCACTTAATGCAAGTCCAACAATGAATACATGTTTTCTCATACCTAATATATTTTTGTTTTTCCCAAATTTATAGAAAAATAATAAAAACAGGAAATTTTTATTCGATTAGTTTTTTTCTTGGTCAAATGACTGATTCTTACTTTCTAAATAGATTGACATGATTTTTTTTTCATTTTTTTTCTAAAAAGTTTTCGTTTTTTAAAACTTTGATTCTATATTTGCGCCCACTTAACACGGTGGATATAGCTCAGTTGGTTAGAGCATCAGATTGTGGTTCTGAGGGTCGTCGGTTCGAGCCCGATTATCCACCCGGAAAAAAGCCTTAGATATTTCTAAGGCTTTTTTATTCTATATCATCTAACACCTTCCCTAATTTTCAATTATTTATATACGAAAAAAGGCCTTCGTTTCCGAAGACCTTTTCACTATTTTCTATATGAATCTTTATATTATACTGCGTAAATTTTCGATACTAAATGTGCATATTTAGCCAAAATTGGTTTACGCTTAAGTTTTAAGGTTGGAGTCATCTCGCCGCCTTCTATAGTCCAATCATTCGGAACTAATTCAAAACGCTTAATTTTCTCCCATTGTCCAAACCCTGCATTATATTTATTTACTTGGCTTTCGTACAATTCAATAACCTTTTCATTTTTAACCAATTCTTCTCTCGTTTTAAATTCTATACCATTGGTATTAGCCCATTTTTCCAATACTTCCCAAGCTGGTACTATTAAAGCTCCAGGGAATTTTTCATTTTCCCCAACTACCATAATTTGCTCTATATATATACTCTCTTTAAACTTGTTCTCCATTGGTTGCGGAGCAATATATTTACCACCACTGGTTTTAAATACTTCTTTCTTACGGTCGGTAATTTTTAAGAATTTTCCATCTACAAATTTACCTACATCGCCTGTATGGAACCAGCCTTCTGAATCTATAACTTCTGCCGTTAATTCAGGCTTATTATAATACCCCATCATTACATTTGGCCCTTTAACGCAGATTTCGCCTTCGCCCTCTGCATATTCTCCATTGGTATCTATCTTCACTTCTACATTTCTGAATAATGTACCAACTGTTCCAAATGCTCTATTAGCTTCGTCTAATCTATTAACTGCTATAACCGGTGAAGTTTCTGTTAATCCATATCCTTCTAATACGATAATTTTAGCAGCTGTAAATACTCTTGCTAAACGTGGTTGTAAAGCCGCAGCTCCAGAAACAATAAGACGTACATTTCCGCCTAATGCCTCTCTCCACTTACTAAAGATTAATTTATTAGCTAAAGCTAATTGCAAATTATACCAAGCACCATTCTTTCCGCCTAACTCGTATTTTAAACCTAAGTTTAAAGCCCAGAAGAATAAACTCTTCTTAATACCCGTTAAGCTATGTCCAGTTGCTACTATCTTATCATATACTTTCTCTAACAAACGAGGTACAGTAGAGAAACAATCTGGTTTCACTTCTTTTAAGTTTTCACCAATAGTCTCCATACTCTCTGCATAATATACTCCTATACCTTTTAGCATATAGATATGGAAAATAGTACGCTCGAAAATATGACAAAGCGGTAAGAAACTTAAAGCTTTCATACCTTCATCATAAATGGTGAATGCATCGTCTACCCCAGTTTTGGCATTACTCATAATGTTTTTATGAGATAACATAACTCCTTTAGGTAAACCAGTAGTACCACTTGTATAAATTAAAGTGAATAAGTCGTTTTCTTGAATTGAATCTGAAATAGCTTTTACTTCAAGCGGATTAGGATTGTCTTTACCTGCTTCCACAAATACAGACCATAAATCCATATCAGCAACCGCATCGAATGAATATACGCTTTCTAAACTAGGAACTTGTGGTTTAGCAGCTAATACTTTTGCGCCAAATTCATCATTCTCAACAAATACAATCTTTACCGAAGCATCATTTAGTATATATGCAAAATCTGAAATGCTTAAGGAAGGATACATTGGAACTGTAATTACTCCAATTTGAGAACATGCTAAATCTATAAAATTCCATTCTGGTCTGTTCCCCGAAATAATGGCTACTTTATCGCCCTTTTTAACTCCTTTTGCAAGTAATCCGTAACTTAAATTATTGATGATTTCGATAACTTCATCTGTAGAAAAAGTTCTCCAATCACCATTTCTTTTATAGGCCAACGTATCTGGTCTATTATGCTTTTCTTTTAGTAATTGTAAAATGTCAAATGTTCTAGTAAGATTCATTTTCTATAGTTATTTAGTTTAGCAATGTACTGTAATCCTTACAAAAAAAGAAATTTTAGTTAAAAAATTCTTATTTCAGCCAAAAAACATTTTAATTTTTTTATAGGAAAACATATCTTTTTTATTAAGTTTATCCTATTAATTTTCAACAACCTTTAATTTTACATGCTAGAAAATAATTTTATTTTAGGTATTAAACTTATTGATAGCCTTGCCCTCAAGGAAATGATGATTAAATACCTATTTAACCTCATTCCTGCTATTATTACTTGCTACTTTCTTTACTTTAAAAATCATAAGAAAAAGGAATACTTCTTCACTCTTATGATGTTTAATACCCTCATTTTTTTCGTTTGTCTTTTGCTGAATAGCGTTAAAATTAAAATGGGATTTGCATTCGGACTCTTTGCCTTATTTGGACTTCTTCGATATCGATCTGGTTCCCTTCCTCTTAAGGAAATGACCTACCTTTTTGCTCTTATTGTTATTGCCGTTGTAAATGCTTTAATGAATGAAAGAATTAGCTTAGTTGAAATCGGATTCTTTAATTTAGTTATGATTATTCTAACTTTTATTCTTGAAAAATTCACTTACGAGCCTGAACTGAAAGAAAAAATTATACAAATTGCCGATGTGGAAATTTCTAAATTCGAATCTTCCGACGAACTTAAAACTCGTATTCAAGAAATTACAGGCATTCTACCTACTAAAGTTGAAGTTTGCGAAATTGACCTCGTTAAACATAAGTCTCTCGTTAAATTTTGGTATAAACCATAATTACTACTACTTTCGGCCAAAATTATTGGCTTAAACCATCATTATGAGCATAAACGTTACTAAAGACTATATTCAATGGGATGTTGAATCTTGGTCTAATCTCCTTCCATATTGGGAACATTGTGTAGATTGGACTAAAGTACAGACCGCACTCGAACTGGGTGGCCGACAAGGAGGTCTCTCCCTTTGGCTTGCAAAACATGGTTTAGATGTTGTTTGCTCTGACTTAAACGATGTGGAACAGTCTGCATCTCCACTTCATTCTAAACATACTTTCAATGGAACTATTAGATATCAAGATATTGATGCTACTAATATTCCCTACGAAAATCATTTCGATATTATCATATTTAAATCTATACTAGGAGGCGTTGGTAATAACGACCAATATGAGCTCCAGAAAAAAGCTTTCGCTGAAATTCATAAAGCCCTTAAACCAGGCGGGATTCTTCTTTTTGCCGAAAATTTATACGCATCACCTCTACATAATTTCATGCGTAAGAAATTTGTTAAATGGGGAGCTTATTGGAGATACATTACTAATAGTGAATTAAAGGAATGCTTAACCCCATTCTCTAGCTACGAAATTAAAACAACTGGTTTCCTTGCTACCTTTGGTAGAAGCGAAAAACAACGCTATTTTTTAGCAAGGGCTGATAAACTCCTATTTAATTCCATTAGCCCTAATTCTTGGAAATATATAGGCTATGGTTATGCTAGAAAATAAATTACATCTCTTTTTTCAAGAATGTAGCCGTATAACCTAACTTCTTGCCTTTTATCATTTGCTCTGGAGTACCAGAAAATACAAGCTGTCCACCATTTTGTCCACCCTCTGGCCCCATATCTAAAATCCAGTCTGCAGCTTTTACTATATCTAAATTATGCTCAATTATAATGATAGTATTCCCTTTATCAGCTAATTCTTGCAATACATTCAATAATATACGAATATCTTCAAAATGCAACCCTGTTGTTGGCTCATCTAATATATAAACGGTATTTCCTGTATCTTTCTTATTTAATTCTGAAGCAAGTTTAATACGTTGTGCTTCACCTCCCGACAAGGTAGTAGCACTTTGCCCAAGCGTTATATAACCTAATCCAATATCCAATAAGGTTTTTAACTTACGATATATCTGTGGTATAGGCTCAAAAAACTCCGTTGCGGCCTCTATGGTCATGTCTAATACATCACTAATGCTTCGACCTTTATATCGAACTTCTAAAGTTTCATGATTATACCTTTTTCCATGACAAGTTTCACAAGTTACATGAACATCTGGAAGGAAATTCATTTCTATGGTTTTTACTCCTGCACCCATACAGGTTTCACAACGACCACCTTTTACGTTAAAAGAAAAACGTCCGGGTTTATAACCCCTAATTTTAGCTTCAGGCAATTCAGTAAACAATGTTCTTATATCGTCGAATAATTTGGTATAGGTAGCCGGATTAGAACGTGGAGTTCGGCCAATCGGACTTTGATCTATACTTATTACTTTATCTATATGTTCTAATCCTGAAATAGATTTGTAGGGAAGTGGTTTTTCTATGCTATTGTAAAAGTGTTGACTTAAAATTGGTTGTAAAGTCTCACGTATTAAGCTCGATTTACCACTACCCGAAACTCCAGTAACTACCGTAATAGTATTAAGAGGAATTTTGATATCAACCTTTTTAAGGTTGTGCCCAGTAGCTCCTTTTAATTCTAAGAATTTTCCATTTCCTTTTCGTCTTTCTTTTAAATAAGGAATAGACTTTTTGCCATTTAAATACTGTGCAGTTACAGTATTTGCTTCTAATAGTTGTTTGGGAGTTCCCTGCGAAACAATTTGGCCTCCATGTATCCCAGCGCCCGGACCAATATCAACTACATAATCTGCAGCCAAAATCATGTCTTTATCGTGCTCTACTACTATTACCGAGTTTCCGGCTTCAACCAAACGCTTAAGCGAAACTATGAGTTTATCATTATCTCTTTGGTGAAGTCCAATACTAGGTTCATCTAAAATATATAATACTCCTGTAAGTTGCGATCCTATTTGGGTGGCAAGGCGTATACGTTGACTCTCACCTCCCGATAAAGTTCCAGCTGGGCGATCTAAAGAAAGGTATTCAAGACCTATATCTAACAAGAAACCTATTCGTTTCTTAATTTCTTTAAGAACTTCTCTAGCAATAATAGCCTGACGAGGCGGCATTTTCTCCTCAATTTCATTTACCCATTTAGATAAATCTGCTATATCTAAAGTGGCAAGTTCTGCAATATTTTTATCTAAAATCTTAAAATGCAAAGCTTCCTTTTTCAGACGTGTACCACCACAAGAGTCGCAAGTCTTATGTTCCATAAAACTCATAGCCCAACGAGCTAATGGCGCACTGGCGTCTTCTTCAACTTGGCGTTCAATAAACTGAGCTATACCTTCGAATTGCATGCGTGTTGTATGTACACCTTCCGAGTCTTCAGTTTTCACCATCTCTTCGGCTCCATATAAAATAGCATGCATTCCTTCCTCCGAAATATCTTCAATAGGAGTATTTAAATCGAAACCATAACTCTTTCCAATTTGTTCTAATTGCTTATTCATCCACTGACTTTTACTTTCTCTCAGTGGCTCAATAGCACCTTGTTTAATAGATTTTTTGGGGTCTGGAATAATTTTAGATATCTCTAATTTTAAAACTGTACCTAAACCATTACAAACCGGACATGCACCGTATGGCGAATTGAACGAAAATAAGTTAGGAGCTGGTTCATCGTATGAAATACCGCTGGTTGGACACATCAAATGGCGACTGAAATGACGCGCTTTGGCACCTTTTTTTTCAGCATCTAAAACCATAATACTGCCCTTACCTTGTTTTAAGGCTTGCTGTAAACTGCGTTTAAGACGGTTAATTTGCTTGTCGTCAACTAGAACCGTATCTATTAACACCTCAACATCGTGCACTTTATAACGATCAAGCTTCATTCCAAAAGAAATGTCAACTAATTGACCATCGATACGTGCCGAAATAAAACCAGCTTTACGAATTTTATCTAATAATTCTCGATAATGCCCTTTACGTCCGCGAACTAATGGAGCTAAAACATGAATTTCTTTACCAGCATAATCTTTTAAAATCCAATCTAAAATCTGCTCATCCGTAAACCGAACCATTAATTCACCCGTCTCATACGAGTATGCATCACCTGCACGTGCGTATAAAAGACGAAGAAAATCGTAAATCTCCGTAACGGTTCCTACTGTACTGCGCGGATTTTTAGAGGTAGTTTTTTGCTCAATAGAAATAACAGGACTTAAACCATTTATCTTATCAACTTCTGGCCTTTCTCCCGAACCTAAAAACTGACGTGCATAAGAAGAGAAACTTTCTAAATACCGACGTTGCCCTTCGGCATAAATCGTATCAAATGCTAAGCTACTCTTCCCCGATCCACTAAGTCCTGTAAATACTACTAATTGATTTCTTGGTAAAGTTAAGCTAACATTTTTAAGATTATGTTCTCTGGCTCCGTATATCTCAATTAACTCTTCTGACATGTTCAAATTTAAAAGCTTGCAAAGTTCCTATTTTGAACGCAGCAAAACAAATAATTATCTAAAAGATAATAAACAATAACTATGTTTAAAAAATTGATGAAAAAACGAGCTGTATTGGCTATAAATTCATAATTTCGGCGTTTGATTCTAAAAACGTGTTATCATTGGTTACTAAAGATTTAATAAAAGGTATTTCAACTCTTGTTTTGACTTCGGTTCTTATTTCATGCGGAAATGTACCCGCTGAAAATGAGATTCGTATTCAAAAATCAGACTATGTACTACCCTTTAAACTTCAATATAATAACACCTTAAGCGAAATAAAAGGTTTAGAATCTAAAATTGAAAACTTAAATAATGCCTTTCTTCGCTATGAAAACGAAAATACTCAAAAATTCAAGGCGGCAGAAAAGAAAAAAAACGAGTTTGATACCGAATTCGCCAAAATAACCGAAAAAATTAAGCAAATTCAGTATGACCTTGAAAGCACTATTCCTGGCTATTCTGACGGTAAATTTTGCTTCGATTCTATTCCTAACCCACATTCTAACGAAAAGAATAGCAGTTACTTTAAAGGTTTTACAAATAGCGTAGCAGCTGAATTAGCCATTTCTATAAAGAAATTAAATAAAAACCTAACAAACACTAAATATTTACTAAACAAAGAAGATACTTCTGGCATCTATATTTTCCAAGAAATTATTGATCCTACAAGTCCGAATTCTCCTGACCCTGTATATTGGGAAGACCAATCATTAATTTATGCCCCTATGGTGGGTTGTTTAAACGAATTACGTCAAATTGAACGTCGTTTATTACAAACCAAAGTTTCGTATTACGACTATCTCGTTAGCCAATTACAACAATCTGTATATACCTTCAGCGATATTTCTCCATATATGTACGCCGATAATTCTCATATCAAAGTTGGAGAAACCGCAAAAATTCGATTAGGCTTAAAGGCTTGGACCAACAGTGCCGACTTCCATTACATCATTGATGGAGATACCATCAAGAACGTTAAAAACGGTGAAGCTATTTACAACTTCAAAGCTGAGGAAGCTGGCTACAAAAAAATTAATGGTATCATAAGCTATATTGACCCAGAAACAGGTGAAGAAAAACAAACAAGTTTTTTCTATAATATCAAGGTTGATAATAAGTAAAATTTATAGCTATTTCGTACGAACTTTATCCCAATTTTTAATATGCCAAGTAGTTTGGCAGAAGCATACTTTATTCCCCTGTTTATCAACCGCATAAACAGACACAACTAATGTAGTACTTTCGCTACTTTTCAACTCTTCTATTACCTTATCAATCTCTAAATCACTTCTTTTACAAGAAACAACTATATCTGTTTTAGCTTGAAATGTATAATCAATTTTTATTGAGGCTAATAAGTATCTAAAAGTTTTAGAATCCATCCCCGACGCAATAGCCAAACCAGAGGCATACTCACAAGCAGTTGCTAGTGCGCAAGCATGAATTCCTTTCACATGATTTAGATTCTTTCTGCGGTAAGGAATTCTAACCAAAACCTCATCATCATCCTTATAATCTACCCAAAATCCATGCGGAGCATTAAAAGGAATCATATAATGCAATGCCTTATTCATCACCCAAGCTTTTAAGGGCGATTTGCTAATATTTCTTAGTACATCTATTACGTTCATATACCTGGTTTTAATTCTTCAAATGTAGAGTCCGAATATACCATTATTATTTTAACCAACTTTCGATCTTTTTGTGCTTGTTCTACACTTTTCATGACCGTTTCAGGGACCGGCGCTGAAACCTCCTCTTTAACAGCCTTTTCTGGCATAGAATATTCTTCTGGAAACATTTCCGCCAATTGCTGCAATATATCTAACTGAGCTCCAGACTCTTTTACAGTATTTTCAGTCTGAACTACCGATTTAGACTGCACCCTAAAAACCTCTTCTAGGTAAGGCTCACCCATACCTGTAAAC
>DATCKI010000263.1:0-13959 GCA_036562365.1 Bacteroidia bacterium
CGAGCCTGGATAACTTTGAGCGCTAGTACCTTTCGAAAAAGAAAGCATAAGAGCTGCATCGTCATGAATAATATTTTTGTGAATGCTTAAAGGACTAACATTAAACAAAGCAGAAGCGCCTCTAATAATTCCATCAGCATGAAAAGAGTTCAGGGTTAGAAAGCCATTTTTAGCATAATCATTAGTACCTGCGCCGGTTAATTGAGTTACGGCTTTATAATCGGCTTTAATAGCATCGTTTCCATATTTAGCAGTAGCTTCGTTAGGGGAATAAGCTCCTTTATTGGCAGTTGGCGATTTAGAGAATTCCAAACCTGCTTCAGCGGCATACAGATCAATAAAACCGGGCATTACATAATGTTGATACCCATCTATAACCACGGCATTTTCAGGTATTTTCACTTGAGCTCCTGAGGCAATAATTTTTCCATCTTGCCAAACTAAAACCGCATTTTCAACAAAATTATCTGCATCAATATAGAGTTTAATATTTTTAAGAGCATATACAGAGTAATTGTCTGATTTTGTGCCATTAGGCCAATGACCAATCTGGGCAGAAAGGTTTACGTATACACATGAAAAAAGCAGAAACAAAAAGAACCTCATAACTTTTACTTTATAAAGTAAATTTAATGTCTTCACAAGGAATTAACAAGAGCACTAAGAGATATTTATTACCTTTGAAAAAAATATTAAACACATGAGCGGATTATTACATGCCCATTCTGGATTACGCTACATTGCATTAGCGTTATTAGTGATTTCGATTATCATTGCATTTATCTCTTGGAGTGGCAAAAAGCCATTTACAGAAGGTAATCGTAAATTATATTTATTTACCATGGTTGCAGGTCACATTCAGTTATTGATTGGTTTAATTTTATTTGTGACAAGCATCATTCCAATGATTTCAAATCTTGGTTTTGGTGAAGTAATGAAAAATCCAGAGGCTAGATTTTTTGCAGTTGAACACCCTGCTATGATGATTTTATCATTAGTGTTTTTAACTGTTGGACATTCAATGAGTAAGAAAACAGAAGCACCAGCAAACAAGCACAGATTCATTTTTGTGTTCTATTTGCTAGCATTAATCTTAATTTTCTTTGCTATTCCATGGCCATTTATGAGTCCAGCTAGACCATTATTTTAATAGAATATTATCATGCATAAAACATTAGTAGCCATAAGTGCTCTGGCACTTAGCCTTACTTTATTTTCGTGTGGTTCTTCAAATAATCAGAATTCTGAAAGCAAGTCTGACCAAACTAATTCTGGAGTTTTAGCCTACAAACAACAATGTTCTGTTTGTCATGGCAGCAACGGAAACTTAATGATGGGCGGAGCAAAAGATTTAACTAAATCGACCATGACTGATTCTGAAGTTGAAGCTATTATACGTGCTGGGAAAGGTACTATGCCTGAATTTGCAAGCAAAATGACAGATGACGAAATTTCTGAAACAGTGAAATTCGTAATGTCGCTTCGTAAATAAGAATTTTACATGATCGAAAATAAAAAACGTACTATTGAAAAAGCTGTAATGGTAGGATTGGTATTACCCAATCAACCAGAAGCAAAACTCATGGAGTACATGGATGAGTTGGAATTTCTTATCCAAACAGCCGGTGGTACTATACACAAACGTTTTTTCCAGAAATTACCAAGACCTAACTCTGGCACTTTTGTTGGAGAAGGTAAATTAGAGGAAATCAAAAACTTTGTTTTTGCAGAAGGTTGTGACCTTGTGGTATTCGATGATGAATTAACTCCAGCTCAAGTAAAAAACCTTGAAAATGAGTTTAAAGAAAAGGATATTAAAGTACTCGATCGTACAACTTTGATACTCGACATCTTTGCCCAAAGAGCTCAAACTGCACATGCAAAAACTCAAGTTGAATTAGCTCAATTACAATACCTATTACCTCGCTTAACGCGCATGTGGACGCACTTAGAACGTCAAAAAGGAGGTATTGGGATGAGAGGGCCTGGGGAGTCGCAAATGGAAAGTGACCGCCGTGCCATCAAAAATAAAATTGCCATTCTACGCCAAAAGTTGAAGGACATTGATAAAGTAATGGCAACTCAACGTAAGAATAGAGGCGAATTGGTGCGCGTTGCCCTTGTTGGTTATACCAATGTTGGAAAAAGTACTATTATGAATTCCCTTTCTAAAGCCGAAGTTTTTGCCGAAAACAAATTATTCGCAACTTTAGATACTACCGTTCGTAAAGTCACTTTGAATAATGTACCATTCCTTCTTTCTGATACGGTTGGATTCATTCGTAAATTGCCTACTCAACTTGTCGAGAGTTTTAAATCGACCCTCGATGAAACAAGAGAAGCTGATATTTTAGTGCACGTTGTTGATGTATCTCATCCTAACTTCGAATACCACATTGCCGTTGTAAAAAAGACTCTTGAAGAAATTGGAGCTATCGATAAAATTACTCTATTAGTATTTAACAAAGTAGATGCTTACAAAAATGTAGAAAGTGTTCCTGAATGGGAATTAAACGGTGAATTTGAACGTAAACCGCTCGAAGAATTAAAGGCTAGTTATTTAGGAAAAGAAAATTACCCTTGCATTTTTATTTCTGCTACAGAAAAGGAGAACTACGAAGAATTTAGAGAACTATTATTCCAATTAGTTGACCAAGTTCGAAGAGTTCGATATCCTCATAACAAGATTTACTTATAGTAAAGGGAAGTATATTTAAACAAAAAAGGATCTCTGTTTGAGATCCTTTTTTGTTATTATTCAAAGTCGTTAAATTCATCAAATAACTTATAAATATCTTCAAATTTGGTTTCTTTCACTTTAGCTACTATTTCAGGTTTACTAGCAAATATAGTAGGTAAGCGTTTGGTATAATTTGATTTTGTAAGACGCTCTAAATCGTTTCCGTTTTTAACATAAAACTCGCTTTTCCACACGGTTTTATTCAATTCATATACTTCGTATTGATATTCATACAATGAAACAGCACCTGATGATTTTTTATAGAAAAATGCGAAATCACCATCGGCATTTCCTGGAATTTCGTACGATTCAAATTCCATTTCACCAGCAAGAACATATTTAAATTTCTTAGGGCTAATGGCTTTGGTAGATTCATCTTCAAATTTCATTTGGAATGATGGACGAATATTACCATTTCTTTTTAATGCTACTACACCACCTCTAATTGTATCCCCTTCATTTGATACACTATAACCTGGAAAAGGTTCTCCGGGTTTTTGAGAAAAAGCAAGTGTTGAAATTAAAAGGAGGGCAAGACTAGAGAAAAAATACTTCATTGTTTAATAGATTAATTTTATTATTTAAGAGCCTAAAATAAAAGAATTACTCGTAATATACAACATCTAACACAACAGAACCAACTGCATGTAAGGTAGCTTTATCTATAATACTCATATTATCTTTTTGTGTATGCCAATGAGCTCCAAATCCACCTCGAGTTCCATTATATCGGTTATAGTTAATGATATCAATAGATGGTATTCCTGCATATTTCGAAACATAATAGTGGTCATCAATTATACCATTTACATCCTCGAAAATAAAATAATTACTAAAATTCAACTTTGCTGCTGAGTTCCAAACCTTTGCTACATAAGGTAAAGCAAATTGCATACTATAACCTTCTTTCGAAAACTTAGCATTTGCAGCTCCTACCATATCTAAGTTAATACCAAAATAAGGTTTATGTTTTCCATTGAAATTTTTAGCCCAATATTGAGAGCCTAAACAATAGGTATCGTTTAATTCTGGATTACCCCAGTCTTCTAAATCGAATAAAACAATATCAACCCCAATATCACTTTGAGGGCCATTTTTCATTGCACGCGCTATTTCAAGTAATACCCCTACTCCACTTCCTCCATCATCAGCACCATCGAAACTTTTCTTAGGTTCAGCTAAATCCATATCGCTATACGGACGAGTATCCCAATGCGCTGAAAGCAATACTCGGCGTGGTTTATCAGGTTGGAATGAAGCTTGAATATTTTTAATCTTAAACGATTTATTATCCCAAGTGGTTAATGTGGTTTCTTGTACAGATACCTCATCAGCATATTCATTAAACTTCTTAATTAGCCATTCTGCAGTTTTTGCATGAGCAGAAGTTCCAGGGATTCTAGGCCCAAATTCAACTTGTTTTTTAATAAAATTATAAGCTGAATCTGCATTAAACTCAGGCACCTCAACCACTCTTGGTGGAGCAACAACTACATCTTTAACCGAAGGTTTATCATTTTGTTTTGGCTTTTCATTTCCACAAGCAAAAGCAAATAAGAGTGGTAATAAGGCAATGTAACGTTTCATTTTAATCATTTTTAGTCCAACTAGTGCCTTCTTTACCATCTTTCAACTGGATTCCGCATTCTAATAAACGATCACGAATTAAATCAGAGGTATTGAAATCTTTTCTTAATCTTGCTTCTGCACGCAAATCAATAATCAATTTCATGGCATTGTCTAACAATTGTAAATTGCCAGAATTATCGCCAGCGTCTTCATTAATCAGACCTAATACATCCTCCACAAAAGTTGGGATAAAGGCTTGGATTAAAGATAAATCCTCTGCAGAGATTTGCTCTTTATTTTCGACGATTGAGTTAATTCTTTTGACAGCTTCGAAAAGATTAGCGACAGCCACTGGAGTATTTAAATCGTCGTCCATTGCTGCCAATACATCATTTTTCCAACCAGACCAATCAAAATCCGATTTAGCTCCAGCTTTTAATGTTTTCAGGGCCGCCAATGCTTGCATTAAACGTTTGTATCCCTTTTCTGCTGCTTGAAGTCCGCCATTTGTAAAATCAAGTGTACTTCTATAATGAGCTTGAAGAATAAAGAAGCGAACAGTCATAGGACTATATGCTTGCTCTAACAATGGATGGTCTCCTGCAAATAATTGTTCGGGTAAAAAGGCATTTCCTTCGCTTTTACCCATACGTTTACCATTAACGGTTAACATATTTCCGTGCATCCAAAATCGTGCACCACCTTTATGGCAACAAGCAGTATTTTGAGCAATCTCTGCTTCATGATGCGGGAATTTTAGGTCCATTCCACCACCGTGAATATCGAATTCTGCACCCAAATATTTTGTACTCATCACGCTACATTCCAAGTGCCAACCTGGGAAACCCTCTCCCCAAGGCGAAACCCAACGCATAATATGATAAGGTGAAGCCTTTTTCCATATAGCAAAATCGGCAGGATTTCTCTTTTCGTCTTGTCCTTCCAAAGTACGTTTTTCGTTACCTGCACCAGCAATTAACTCCTCAACGATTCTTCCACTTAATTTACCATAATTTTTATAAGCTTCATGATATTTTTGTACATCAAAATACACAGAACCATTTACTTCGTAAGCAAATCCATTTTTCATGATTTCCTTAACCATTTCAATTTGCTCAACGATATGACCAGTTGCTGTTGGTTCTATACTTGGAGGCAATGCATTTAATTTACGCATCACATCTCTAAACCCAACTGTATAACGTTGAACTATTTCCATAGGTTCTAATTGCTCTAACCTAGCTTTTTTAGCAATTTTATCCTCACCTTCATCTGCATCATTTTCAAGGTGACCAGCATCGGTGATATTTCGTACATAACGTACTTTATAACCTAAAAAAGTAAGATATCTGTATAGGAAATCGAAGGTTAAAAAAGTCCTACAATTCCCTAAATGCACATCGCTATAAACAGTAGGGCCACACACATATAACCCAACAAATGGTGGGGTTAATGGTTCGAATTTTTCTTTTTGACCAGTGTAACTATTGTACAGAAAAAGGGAACTTGACATAATTCTAAACTAATGAAGCCCGAAAATACATAAAAAAAGGCGACTTACGCCGCCCTTTTCCCTTTATTTTTTTGCAATAACTAAAAATTAATTTCTAATTATTTTCTGAATATTGTTTCTGTCGCCAGCATCTATTTTCAACCAATATACTCCAGTTGCCAGTTTTTCAAACTCTTGTATGCTTACTTGTTGCGTTCCCGCAGCTAGTTTTTTAGTCCAAACTACTGTACCTTGAGCATTGATAATTTGTAAATTTACATCATGCGAAGTAAATCCTAAATCTACATTTAGCACCGAGTTCGTTGGGTTCGGGTAAGTAGCCACATATAATTTATTGCTTAACTCTTCTTGATATAAATGAGCTACACATATTTGTTGCTCAAGGAAGTTTTGTACAAATTGTGTTGTGGTATCAATTTTAGCAGCTGTATTCCAGAATTCGCAGTGACCTGCACCATAGTATGTATGTAATGGATTAGGCACTCCAATATGATCAGCACGTTTTTTCATATCGCCACTACCGCTAATTAGAGTTAAATCTACTCCAGGCATCGGACGAGCATAATCGGTACCGTAAGGAACTACATCATCTGCGGTACCATGAATACTAACAAAAGGTTGATCGCCAGCTTCTAAAATTAAAGTATCTTTAATAGCTCCACAGTAGTTAATTACTGCCTGAGGAACAGATGAAAAGCCCGGATTACCGCTAGCACCATAAAAACCTCCATCTATACCTAAATCGATTAAAGCCGGTAATTTTGCAGGATCATCCATATATGCTGTATGTATAGATAAAAGCGCACCAGCACTAATTCCTCCCACTATTATTAAATTAGGATTAATTCCTAAAGAATTTCCTTCAGAATGATTTTTTCTAAAATAACGAACCAAAGCCATTTGGTCGTGAACCGCTCTGTAAACGTGATTTAAAAATGTTTTTTCTAAATTGGTAGATAAGAAAACCGAATCTAAACCTAATAGACGGTATTCCATTGAAACAGCTACGTAACCCATGCGCGCAAAATGACGGCATAAAGCTCTAATGGTAGCGTCATCTTTACTTCCGGCAATAAAGCTGCCACCATGGGCAAGTATAATAACCGGACGATCGGTAGCTGCATCGCCACTTGGTTTCCATAAATCAAATTCTAAGGATTGACCTGATGGTGCTATACCATAAGTCGTGTTCATAGTTGAATCTAGCGTACTGAAAATTTCAGTATAGTATCTCCCACCGGTACAATCTTGACCAAATGCTATTGATACAGCGAAAAGTCCAACAAAGATCGTAAATATTTTCTTCATAGTAAGTAGTTAATGTATAACCAAATATACTACATTACAATTCAAAATTCAATATGTATACGAATTTTATTTCAGCATCTGAATGGCTTTCTTTAATGCCACTACAAATGTATCTATCTCTTCTTTAGTATTGTAAAATGCAAAACTTGCACGCACTGTTCCTGGTATATTAAAAAACTGCATTACAGGTTGAGCACAATGATGCCCAGTACGTACTGCAATACCTTGTTTATCTAATAATAACCCCACATCCATAGGATGTGCACCTTTTACATTAAACGATAATACAGAGGCTTTATTAGCTGCTTCCCCCACAAATTCTACTTCAGGAATTTCTTTCAATTGAGCAGTAGCATAATCGAGCAATTCTTTTTCTCTTTCTTGAATATATTCGAGGCCTATAGACTCTAAATAATCTATTGCTACACCCATTGAAATAGCACCTTGAATGTGTGGAGTACCTGCCTCAAATTTGAAAGGAATATCGTTATAGGTAGTTTTCTCGAAGGTCACCTCCTTGATCATTTCGCCACCACCTTCGTACGGAGGTATAGCCTCTAACCATTTTCTTTTGCCATAAAGTACGCCAAACCCTGTTTCAGCGAAAACTTTATGCGAAGAGAAAACTAAAAAATCGGCATCTAAATCTTGTACATCAACCTTCATATGCTGTGTACTCTGTGCCCCATCAACTAAAACAGGAATATCAAATTTATGAGCTAATGCTATAATTTCTTTAACAGGATTTACCGTTCCTAAAGCATTCGAAACATGAACTACAGAAACCAATTTCACTTTGTCTGAAAGCATGTTTTTATACGCTTCCATATCAAGTTCTCCCTTTTTATTCATAGGAATCACCTTCAATTTGGCGCCTGTATATTCGCAAGCCATTTGCCATGGAACTATATTACTATGATGTTCCATAGCCGAAATAATTATTTCATCACCAGGTTTTAAAATAGCCCTTGAAAAACCATGTGCAACTATATTGATACCGTTTGTAGTACCTTTGGTGAATATTATTTGCTCATCGGATTCAGCATTAATAAAACGTTGAATTTTACGACGCGATTCTTCGAATAAATCAGTTGCCTTTTGACTTAAGGTATGAACCCCTCTATGCACATTACTATTTAAAGTTTCGTAGTAACGCTTAGATATTTCAAGTACAGAATTGGGTTTCTGACTTGTAGCGGCATTATCGAAATATATATAAGGTTTCCCATTTTGAGTGATATGTAACAATGGGAAATCGGAGCGAATCTCTTCTATGGTTTTTCTATTTTCCATACTACAAAGGTCATAAAAATCCAGCGATTAACTAATTAAATTGGCCTGTTTTTCCAGCTTGGCTTACTTTTTTGCACCAAACTAACAACCAAGCCTAAATAAATGGGCAATATCAATATTACCAGAGGTAGATTTAAAATCGATTTATAATTCTGTGTTAACCTCATTAATGACAGAATGAGTAAAGTAAGTGCAATAGGCATTAAACAAAGAATTTCGAAAAAATATTGTTTATTATAAAGTGCAATAACTGGCCCCGAATAAAATAGGATTAGGGCTATAATGGCAGCAAGATAATCGGTCCAAGCCCATTTAGAAATCCACCTCTTTTTTTGTTGTATAGATTCAGAAAATGAGCGAGGAGCATTTGTTCTTACCACAAATGGAGCGTAATGGATAGATTTCACTCCATATTTTCGCATTATTTCTCTTAATGCAAACATATCGTCGCCACTTGCCAAATCCTCTCTTAAATTAAGTTCTAAATAGATTTCACGTTTCATTGCCATAATAGCTCCATTTGCCAAAATGGGGAAACGATAAAAACGAGTAATAAAACCTATTCCAACTAAGGTTAAAAATTCCAAATACAAAATGTGAAACAAGAAATTAGGTTTTACGGAATAGAAAATAGGAAATCCTTGAACAAACTTTAAGGAAGAAGATGCAGGAATGGAAAGCAAAAATTCGATAAGTTTAGGTGCTAATTCTGTATCTGCGTCAGCGAAATAAATCCAATCGACCTTTAATTGAAGTACGGCATACTGCTGAGCTTGTTTTTTTCCTTTAAGATCGGAAGGTAAATTTAAAATTCGAACAAAATTTAATGAGTGTGTATGAAGAAAAGATTGAATAATGTCTTGGCTATTATCAGTGCTGTGGTCGTTGACCAAAACAACTGGGATATTAAAATCTTTGATTTTAAGTAAAGAGTCTAATAGAAGTTGAATTCTTGAAGCTTCGTTTCTAAATGGAATTACGATGGCTACAGAATTAGATTTAAAGATTTTAGTGGCCGATGGGATATGATAACTAAATACAGCCAAAAGGGAAAGCAGAAGAATGAAAAGAATGCTGGCTGAGTATAGAATTATCATAATAACAAAGGTGCGAAAAATGGATTATTAATAAAAATGTACCTTTATGGCATGAATCAAGAGCGCATCATATTAGGGATAGATCCAGGATCGAATATAATGGGATATGGAATTATAGGAGTTCAGGGATCTAAGTTGCGATTCATAGATTTTGGATTTGTAAAACAAGCGAGCAAGACCGAAGATCATTTCGAGAAGTTACGTTATATTTTTAGCGAGACTATACAAATTATAGAAAAGTATAAGCCGAGTGAGTTTGCGATTGAGGCACCATTTTTCGGCACCAATGTACAATCGATGTTAAAGCTTGGTCGTGCGCAAGGTGTAGCCATAGCAGCGGCATTAAGCAAAGGATTAGAGGTTACCGAATATAGTCCAAGAAAAGTAAAACAATCGGTAAGTGGTAGTGGAAGCAGTTCTAAAGAGCAGATAGCGCGCTATTGTGCACAGATATTAGGAATAAAGGAATTAGACTCGAAATATTTAGATGCAACGGATGGGTTAGCGGTTGCTATATGTCATGCCTTACAGGGCAAACTTCCGAGTAATAAAAAAGGCCTCACCAGTTGGGAAGCCTTTATAAATAAAAATCCTGATCGAATTAAATAATTACAAAGAGGCGTACGCTTCTTTGATTTTCTCAGTCCACTCTATCATTTGGTCCTTGGCTGGAGCCAGTTTTTCTTTAGAGAAATTAATATCACCTATAGTATTAATTGGCACCAAGTGAATGTGAGTATGAGGCACTTCAAGCCCAATAACAGAGACACCGATTCTATTACAAGGTACAACCTTCTTCAAAGCCTTAGCTACTTTTTGGGCGAAGACCATAAGTTCGGCTAATTCATTGCTGTCCATATCAAAGATATAATCCACTTCTTTTTTAGGGACAACAAGGGTATGTCCAAGTACAAGTGGGTATATATCGAGGAAGGCGATATGTTTTTCGTCTTCAGCAACAATGTAGCCAGGGATTTCTCGATTAATAATTTTAGAAAAGAGGGTAGCCATAAATTAACGTCCTATTTCAATAATTTCAAATTTCATTATACCACTTGGCACTTGAATATCTACTTTATCTCCTTTAGATTTACCTAAAAGACCTTTTGCGATAGGTGAGTTCACGGAGATTTTACCTTTTTTAAGGTCTGCTTCATTTTCAGACACAAGGGTATATTCCATTTCAGCTTTAGTTGCCAGGTTACGAATACGTACTTTACTAAGTAGGTAAACCTTATCAGTTTCTATATCACTAGCCTCAATTACGCGACTATTACGAATCACCTCTTGTAGCTTACTAATTTCAAGTTCTAAAAGCCCTTGAGCTTCTTTAGCCGCATCGTATTCGGCATTTTCAGATAAATCACCCTTCTCACGAGCTTCAGCGATTTGCTGAGAGATACGAGGGCGTTCTACTTGAATGAGATTATTCAACTTTTCATTAAGTGCAGCTAGACCTTCTTTAGTCAAATAATTTATTTTACTCATGATTGAATGGTATTTAAATAAAAAGAAACAAAAGGCCCTTTTGGGACCTTTTGTTTAAAAACAAATATAATAAATTTTATTAGTAAAAACTATAAAGTAATTCTTGCACCAAAAGTGTGAACGCCTTTAAAGTTATAAGTTGAGCGGAATGAATAGTCTAAACCAAATTTAGGTTTAACCTTTTTCTCTTCAGATGTTTTACCAAGAGGAATATCAACTGTAGCACCACAAGATGGACCTGTGAAAGCATTAGTTAAAGTTGAGTTTAAAGCATCTCTGTTACCACTAAAGATACCATTTTCGAAGGTATATCCACCTCTTAACATTAAGATATCTTTCCAGTTATATTCTAGACCAAGAATGAATTGGTCTTTAGTAAACGAGTTAGTGGTAAAGTTGAAAGCGGCAGAGATAATATGTTCCTTTTTGATACGGAATCTATACATAGCAGAAAGGTTCATTAAAGCAGGCATTTCGAATGCGGCACTTTTTTGAGCTGCTGTAAGTTCAGCACCATTTGGAAGAGTTACAGTTTGATCAAGACCATCACCAACGTATTTCATTTTAGGACCAACGTTTTTAAGGGCGATACCAAAGATTAAGTTGTTAAACTCATCAGCATCTGCCTTTTTACCAATAGAAGCGGTATAACTAACACCTGCATCGATAGTAAAACCATTAGCACTAATATTACCAATAGCTTCGTTAATTACACGAGCGGTAACACCACCGTGAATTCTTTTAGAGAAGCTACGTGCATATGAAACACCAATATTTAAATAACGTGGAGAATAAGTAGCTCCAGTACCTTCTGGTTTATCAACGGTAGTAACTGGAATTTCTCCAAAGCTCATAGCAGAGAAAGTTAGACCAATAACACCACGAGTTTTACCTAAATTTTGTGCAATACCTGCGGTATTGATGCTGATACCAGCACCTTCTAACCAACGAGTATGAGCAAAAACAATTTCAGTTTGTTTAGTGAATGCCAAACTAGCAACATTCATAAACTGACCTTCAAGGCCTCTATCATAAGCAGCTCCAGCGCCACCCCATCCACTACTACGAGCCCATGGGTTAATTAACAAGTGACTTGCACCTGCTTGACCGGCACGGTCCTTATTACCGGCAAATGTAGTGCCAGCAATAAGTAGAGCCATTGAAAATATTCCTGTCTTTATAATGTGTTTCATATTCTATACTTTATAAATTCGAAACAATAATTAGAAGTTAGATACATCGGTAGGGCGTGTTACACCAAACCATTTAAGAACTTTTGAACCTACATTTGGAACTTTTACATGTATAATGTAAATACCAGATGCAACAGGCACATTCGCATAGTTTTTAAGATCCCAATCTAATGATGTAATTGTATTATCATCTTTTTGGTAACGACGAATTAAGGTACCAGCTGTATTGTAAATAGTTACAGTACATGTTGGAGGTAAATTCGTAATCTTAATTCTATTATCTAACTTATTAGTTTCGTATTTCGAATATGCGTAGTATGGATTCGGAACTACATTGATTAAGTCTAATGCTGCAGATGCAGTATTTCTATCATCCGTTGTAGGAGCTAAATCATCTAAACTAAACTCATACATTGGATAGTTATTATTTTGTGCATTAGGGGCACCATCGTTATTTCCTGTAGAGAACTGAGCATATGGCTTATTTACACGTAGTCGGATACGAATGTCTTGACCTAACCATTGTGTGCCTTTCACTGCTAATGGAATACCTGTCCACATTGCTGAACGGAACAATTTACCTTTCTCATTCAAATACAATGAATAGTTCGATTGAGTATCTATTTGTTTTAAGATATTCATTGCAAATGAACCATGATCGTAACGTGGAGTTGCAGGGAATGTATTCACACCTGGTACTTGACCATTTGCACCAAACACATATAAGAAGTGTTTACCACCTAAAATAGCATCTCCATAAGCATTAATAATTGCTTCAAAGTCGTTGTTGATATTAGTAAGATCAACCGCTAAAGGATTAAATAACATATCACGACCGTTAGCATATGGTAAGTTAGAAGCCTCAGCAAATGCCATATTTAAACGCTCACCGGTTTCTATGTTAATTGCATAACCTGGGAACCAACCCATACCATAGTTACTAATGAAATTCGGATCATTCTCATCATTTGAAACTCCAGTAAGTAATTTACCACTGATAGTTCCATCTTCTGTAGCATATCTACCATCTTTATTAACTGATGGAGAACGACGTAAGTCTAATTTACGAGCACAAACATTAGTTAATTCAGGATGTGCATATGAATTACCAGCTGAAGTACACTTAGATGAGTCTGCCTCTAATACCGGTACACGAGACCATTTACTCTTATCTGGTGTAAATACGATATCGATTGAAGCTACATCATTTAAACGGTTAAATGGAACAGTTGGCGCTTTGTAAGATGGACCATTTTTACCATGACTGGTTAAGTTATAAGGTACCATAGAACCTCCACCATTGAATGATAAACGTTCGAATGATTGAGATTTATCATAAGCACCATCGGCAATACCACCTGGTTGTAAATTGTCTCCCGTTCCAGATAAAATCCAGTTAAGACTTGCAACTGCATCAAAATCTGGTAAGAATCCAATATAAGTATTTCTTGGATTAGAAGTTTCAGCAGAAATTCCTGCACCAATGATACCATTATTTACTTCTACATCAGCACCAGGGTTTGCAACTTGGTTAATTGAGATAGAAATACCTAAGAATTTACCAGTTTCTCTATGGAATACTAATTGTTCACTTAAGAAACTTAAGGTAGTATCAGAAACTGCAACAGTATCCATAGTAGATTTTTCTAATAATACCCAACGAGTATCTTTAGATACAATACGAATTAATGAAGGACCATCTGTTGAAGTTGAAGGAACTAAGAATTTAAGTAAATAAGTTCCTTTTTCAATTGAAAG